>NZ_JBOFQF010000020.1:0-3969 GCF_051660745.1 Segniliparus sp.
GCCACTGCGGTCATCGACCAACCGGAACCCTCCCACACCACCCGGACCAGGGCCAAAACCCACCGCCGGATCCGAGAACGCGGGCGCCGCGTCGGAGAACGACCCAGCCAACACCGCCAACACCGCCGAGATAACCGAGCCACGGGACCGCACGGAGGGGCGTCGCCGGACACTCCCGCTAGTTTTGGAATGCGCGGGAGGTAGATTAAAAGAAGAGGTACTCATACTGAAATCTGCTTTCTGCTTCTGTCTAATTTCGTAAGCCATGAACCCATGAGGCCACCAGCGCGCGACACCTCGCACGCCTAAAGCCTCAGTACTCTGACAGACAACCTATATGGCCAATAAATTAATGGTGAAATGACGCTTCCTCTTCGCCAACCATGACATGCTCGATCGACATTCGCGCTCCAATTCCCGCAGGGCTTGTTCCCGGTCGTCTCCGAGGAATTCGACGAACCTGGCATCACGTCGCCCTGAAAGTTTCACGGGAGATGTCGTCGCTCCAATGACCTTTAGCATCATCGATATCGGTCGCGCTTATGCTAACGCTCGGCAGTAATACGCGCAACCCCGCACGATGTCGAATTATCTGTGAAAGATGTCACTGCGAATATCAGTTGTCCCACCGTGCGAGATCTGCGATTTCACGCCTCGAACCAGTCGAGGAAATCCGGGCCACGCCGACATGCCCATCGCTTCGTCGGACACGAAAGCCTGTTATCAAAAACTCTTTGAACAGGAAGAATGCTTCGATCAACCCCACCTCCGTGCCGATCACGACATGATCGACACGGAGGAATAAAGGCCTTTCCTTATGCGCACAAATCATATGGGCTGGACTATTCGCCCGGCTTCGCGATCTTGCGATGTGCCGAAATATTAATTTAAAGATCGAGCGTTATTTTAAAACGAGGTCGATTAAAATAAAAACCTTCCCGAAGGCGCGTGACAGCCGCACCCGAGCCGAAGAACGCCCCGGGGCCATTTTGTGTTACAGCTTCATGAACGATCGAAAGTTTGAATTCTCCCTAAAATATTCGTTAGGTCTGAATACAAGTATTGCCAACATCCCGACATGGTTGTAGCCTTCTGCCATGCCCCACCCCCGAATACTCATTTGCGGAGCTGGCATCGCAGGCCCAGCATTCGCGTTACAGATCGCCAAGGCAGGAATTCGTCCCACTATCGTTGAACGCGCGAGCAGCGTGCGCAGCGGCGGCCAAGCCATCGACATCAGAGGAAGCGCTGTCACGGTTGCCGAGCGCATAGGAATAGAGCGGGCCGCCCGGGCCGCGAACACCGGAATCAAAGAGATGATACTTTTTGACGACCGGGGCAAGAGGCTCGCCAGCACCACCGCGATCGGGCCGATCGTCGAAAACACGGAACACTCCAACATCGAGGTGCTGCGAAAGACGTTGGTCGACATCTTGCACAAGGAGGTGGACGGCAAAGCCGACCTGCTCTTCGGCGACCGCGTGACCGCGCTCCATCAGGACGAGGGCCGGGTCTCTGCTGTCTTCTCGTCGGGCGCGGAGCGGGAATACGACCTGGTGGTAGGCGCAGACGGCTTCCATTCCGAGACCCGCTCGCTCGCCTTCTCGCCGGACCGATGGAGCACGCGCTTCCTCGGCGCGTACTCGTGCATTTTCTCCGCTCCGAACTTCCTCGGACTCGACCACCAGCAGATCTGGTCCCACACCACCCTGGGGCTCGGAGCCTCTGTCTACAGCGCGTTGGAGAACACCGAGGCACGGGTTGTGCTCGGTTTCCAGTCCCGAAGCCGAGACCTCGACGTCCGGGACGACCAGCTCATGCGGAAAGAGCTCAAGGCCAGGTTCGGCCGCTTGGGGTGGATCTACCCCCGGCTGCTGCAAGAGATGGACGCCACCTCGGACTTCTACTGCGACGAGGTCGCACAGGTCGTGATGGACAGCTACCACAACGGCCGGGTGGCGCTCCTCGGGGACGCGGGCTACTGCCCGTCCCCTGCGACCGGCCAAGGAACGTCCCTCGCGCTTGTGGGGGCGTACGTGCTCGCCTGGGCGCTGCAAGCCCACAACTGGGACCACAAGGCCGCTTTCGCGGAGTACGACCGGCGGATGCTGCCGTTCGTGCGCGCCAACCAAGAGAAGGTGAACCTCGCCGCGCACTTCCCCAAGAGCAGGCTCCGGATCTTCGCCGACGTCCAGGCGATCAAGCTTTTGCGGCACGAGCGCACACGCAAGTTTTTGCTGACCAAGGTGTTCAAAGTCAACACGGGCTGCTCCACAGCGGTGGAGCTGCCCGACGAGAGCCCTGTCGGCGGCCATGCGCCGGCGGCGGCCTGAGGAGCTGTCATGACCCATACCATCCTGCGGCGCAAGCTCGCGGCGACAGAGGCGATATACCGTGGCAACGCGATCACCACGATCGCCACGGTCTACGGTCGCGGAACGTTCGACATTCCCGCGCTCGCCACTGCCTTCCAAGCCCTCCGCGAGGAGCACCCGGTCCTCGCGGGCCGATTGGAAGACGGTCCCGACGGACCGTGGCTCGTGCTCCTGGACAAGCCCGGCCCTGGGACCATCACAGTGCTGGAGGGCGACCCCGACGCGCTGATCGCCGGGCCAGCAGCCGCGCTGGACCCGACGGTCGAGCTGATCGCGCTCCGAGTTGTGCACGGGAACGGGCGGTTTCGCCTGAGCCTCATCATCCACCACGGCGTGTACGACGCGCGGGGGGTCGTCTTCATGGGATGGCGGCTGCTCGCGCACTACGACGCCGTGCTTTCCGGAGGGGAGCCGCTCCCCCTCGCGCCGCAACAACCCCCGGTCCCGCTCGAAACAGTCTTCGAGGAGCGCGGCGTCCCGCGAGGGCCCCTGTCCGGGCTGGAAAAGCTTTTGACGCTCCAACCCGCACGCCTCCAACCGGCCCGGCCCGGCCCGATCAGGCCGGTCCAAGTGCGGCTCAGCGCCGACGAGACCACCCGATTGCGGGGCGTGGCCAAAGCGCGCGGAGTCGGGCTGCACGGCGTCATCGTCGGCATCCTGCTGCTCACAGAATACGAGCTCTCGGGCAGTCAGTCCGAGATCGAAGTGCCCGTGCTCACGCTGGTGGACGTCCGGGACAGAATCGCCCCTCCCCTGCCACCGCTCGATGGCAGCGTGATGTTGGGGACTGCTGTCGGCGTGGTCCGTGTGGCAGCGGACTCCGACCCCTTCGACCTTGGCGCGAAAATCGTCGAGCAGCTGGTCGCGGATCTGGATTCAGGTTTGGCGCAGCAATCGCACCTGCACATCCCCACGTTGCTCACCGGGATCGCCCAAGCGCAAGCGCAAGGAACAGCCCCGGTCCCCGCGCATATGGTCTCGCTCAGCAATGTCGGGGTCATCCCCACGTTCCCGGACCTGGCGGGGCTCGTCGTCGAAGGCGTTCTCGGCGAGAACGGCAGCCTCAGCTCTTCGACTCCCGGGGCGGCGGACCGCCCCGACCCGAAACAGCACAACCACGGCTACATGGTCTCTTCGTACAACGGGAGGATGAGCTTCTACTTCAAAGCGCGCGGGGTTGAGGACACGGTCCCTGACGAGGAGATTCCGTGGGTTTCAGCTCTACGCAAAGCTATCGCCCGAGTCATCGGGCCATAAAGGCCGCCTGCCCAGAGGAGACGGCTCCGCCAAGCGGAGCTGGCCGGGCAGAGACAGACCGGCTGGCTCTCGTTGGAGATCTGTCTCGTCAACAACCCATCTGCACAACCTATTCCCTCACTATTCCCTCGAAAAACAAGGAGTATCCACGTATGTCCATCAATTTTTTCAACAAGGATCTGGCATGAAAAACAAAACCTCGGTTATCTCGGCGGTGTTGGCGGTGTTGGCTGGGTCGTTCTCCGACGCGGCGCCCGCGTTCTCGGATCCGGCGGTGGGTTTTGGCCCTGGTCCGGGTGGTGTGGGAGGGTTCCGGTTGGTCGATGACCGCAGTGGC
>NZ_JBOFQF010000021.1:0-15792 GCF_051660745.1 Segniliparus sp.
TATTTCGCGTTCGCGGGCAACCATGGCGGGATCACGTACACGGATGTGACGTTCAAGATCGACGACTGCGCGGGGTACGCCCAGGCCCGCCCGTTCAGCCGGGTGCGTGTGAAGAACTCGAAGACCATGGCGTGGGTGACCATCTGGGGACCCCCCTTCAGCATCGGCTGACCCCGGGGCCGGGCCGTCGACAGCTTGCGGGGCATGAAGTCGTGTCACAAAAGTCTTAAGAAACTCGATGTCGCGGCCTAGAACTTAGGGTTTCCTCAGTCCTGCGCCGTATCATGTCGCCCATGAGCGAGCTGCGGAGGATGGCCGGGAGGCACTGGGCCGCAGACTCGTCTCGTGCGAAGGCGGCGCGTCTGGCGCGGGCGGCTTCCCCGAGGCTCGGGCTGCGGGCCGCAGCCGCGCTGGCCTCCGTGTTGGCCCTCGGGATCACCGGGCTGGGCTTCGAATTCCTTCCCAGGTTCGAGACGGGCGGAGACATCCTCGGGCCGAAGTCTTCAGACGGGTCGGTCAATGTCCTGCTCATCGGCCTCGACTCGCGCAAAGACCAAGACGGGAAGGACCTGCCCGCCTCGACCCTCGCGAAGCTGCACGCGGGCGACGGCCAAGAGGGCGGCTACAACACGAACACGCTGATCTTGATCCACATCCCGACGGGCGGCGGCAAGGCGGTCGCGTTCTCGATCCCGCGCGACGACTACGTGTCCGTGCGGGGGATCAAGGGCTACCGCAAGATCAAGATCAAAGAGGCGTACGGGCTCAAGAAGTTCGAGGTCGAGAACGAGCTGGCCGGGAAAGGCGTCGCGGACCGCAAGACATTGGAGCGCCGGGGCAGGGAAGCGGGTAGGCAGGAGACCCTGCAGACAGTGCGCGATCTGCTCGGGGTTCCGATCGACCAGTACGCGGAGGTCAACCTGGTCGGCTTCTACGACGTGGCGAAGGCGCTCGGGGGGATCGAGGTGTGTTTGAACCACGCGGTGTACGACGACTACTCCGGCGCGAACTTCCCGGCGGGGCGCCAGACGCTCGACGCGTCCCAGGCGTTGTCGTTCGTGCGCCAGCGCCACGGGCTCGACAACGGCGACTTGGACCGGACCCACCGCCAGCAGGCGTTCCTCGCGGCGGTGGAGCACAAGCTGGCCTCTTCCGGCACGCTTTCGAACTTGGGCGAGCTGCAGTCGCTGGTGTCGGCGGTGCAGAAAGACGTCGTCCTCTCCCCGAAGTGGGACGTGGTCGGCTTCATCCAGCAGATCCAGCGGAGCACCGGGGGCGAGGTCGAATTCCGCACTTTGCCGGTGGAGCGTTTCGACATGGTCAACGAGCAGTCCGTGAACATCATCGACGCGAAGAAGGTCGCGGCGGAAGTCCAGCAAGCCTTCGGCGGGCGGCGGGCCGCCCCGACCACGGCTGCGCAGACGGGGAAGCCCACGGCCTCGGCCGCCGCCCCGTCCGATGGCGACGGCACGACTCGGCCTGCCTCGGCCGATCAGAGCCCGGAGAAGCCGGACCACGGCAAGCCTGTCGAGAGCGGCGGTATCCCGTGCGTGGACTAAGCCAGGCGTGACCTAGCTGTCGTCGGAGCCGTCGATCACGCATTGCAGGCCGCCGTCTTCGAGATCGCTCTCCGACCTCGCGCGCACTTCGCCGTCCACCGAGATCTCGCAGGCGTACACGCCGTGGACGTCTTGCTCGGACTCGGGGCGGGTCACAGAGAGCCTGAGCTTGCGGACGAGCTCCGCGTCGCCTGCCTTGCTCTGGAATGCGATGTTCCAGGGCAACGGGACGAGTTTCGCGTCCACGTCCACGCTGGCCCCCTTGTACGACACAAGGGCGAGGCTCCCCGGCCCAGGGCCGAAAACCAGGCTCGCGAGCTGCGGGCCGAAGACGCGGAAGACGACTCGGTGGACTTGTGGCTCGGCGGAAGCCGCCGGGGCGGCCACGAGGGGCAACCCCGCGGCGGCTCCGGCCAGAAGGGCGGCGCTTCTCGTGAAAAACTTGGTCATCCTACGATGGTATCTCTTCGGCGCGAGCTTGGGCGTTCTCGGGCGGGCGGGGCCGCCGGGCTACGCGTTCTCCGTGGTCCGCAGGGGTCGCCCGGCGAGCTCGGCGTCGAGCCGGAGCAGTCCGGGCCCGTCGCCGTTGGTGAGGTCGATGCGCCCGACGATCTCGTTGACGGTCGATTCTTCCTCGAGCTGCTCGGAGAGGAACCAGTTCAACAGCGGGCGCGAGTCCAAGTCGCCTGCCTGCTCGGTCTGCCGGTAGAGGCCGCGAATGGCCTCGGAGACGCGCTGTTCGTGCTCGAGCGCGGCCTGGAAGCATTCGAGCACGGTCTTCGCGGTGCTTTTGAAGGCGGGCACGTCGCCAATGACGGGGCGGTTGTCGCGGTCGAGCAGGTGGTCGATGAATTTGTTGGCGTGGGCGATCTCCTCGTCGGCTTGGTGGCGCAGCCACGCGGCCATGCCGGGCAGGTCGAGCAGCTCGACCTCGATCGCGAGCTGCCGATAGACCAAGGAGGCCTCGAATTCGAGGGTGATCTGGTCGTTGAACGCTTTTTCCAGTTTGGCGGACAGTTTCATTTCTTCATCGCTTTCTTCTCAAGGCGAGAGGCTGTGGCTCGGGGGTGGAGGGCCGAGCGCGTCAGTGGAGGTCTTGGACCCGGTTTTTGGCCTCGGGGCCCTGGCAGGTGAGCGTGCCCGTGCCCGCTTTGTGGTCGACCTGCTTGCCGAGCGCGGTGATAGTGCATTCGTATTGGACCGAGCCCAACCCCGGCAGTTTCACCCCGTCCGCGCCGATCTCGATGGACGAGGGGTCGAATGCGGCGGTGAGGAAGGCGTTGTCGCTGCCGCCGTCGAGGGCGACCTGTTTCTTCCAGGGCAGGGAGACGACTTCGACGGCGACATAGTCGCTCGCCGAAGCGGCGCTCGCCGAGGCGTTCTGCGGCGGGACTTTCTTCAGGTAGGAGACTCGGGCCTTGCCCTCGCCCTGCGCGGCGACTTCATAGGTCACCATCGACACGGCGGATGTGGGCCCGCCTTTGTCGCATCCGGAGACCGCGGCGGCGACGAGCGCGGCGCCCACAGCCATGCTGGCGAGGTTCGAAGAGGTTCTGGCCATAGCGGAGGCGGCCTTTCTTTGGAGGTTCGTGCTGGTTGTCTTCGGCGTCGTCATCCCGCTTGTTCGGCGCTTGCGCGGTCCCGGTAGCGGCTCCAGGCCCGCCACACCGACCACGCGAGGCCGAGGAGGGGGAAAGCTCTGAGGATCCAGCCGAACGCGGCGCTTTTGAGGAGTCCGCCCAATCGGGCGGCCACGCTTTTCGGGGCTGGGGCGGCGTGGGTCATATGTCTTCCTTCTCAGTCGTCGGCGAGTTGCCGCTTGGCGATGAGCTCGTGGGCGAAGGCCAGTTTGTCGAGGACCTTCGGGGGGAGCACGAACGGGTAGAGGTCCTGATGCCCCATGGAGCGGTTGACCATGTTGAGGGACCAGGCGAGCGGGAGCCACTCGTCGACGAGCTGGTCGAAGCCGACCCGTCCTGGCTTGGGCTTGTCGATGCTCACCCCGGCCGGGGCGAATCCGAACGCGGCGGCGGTGTCGAGGGTGTCGCGGATGTGCAGGTAGTGCGCGAAGGTCTCGGCCCAGTCCTCGGCGGCGTGCATCGTCGCGTAGGAGGAGACGAACTCGTCCTCCCAGCCCACGGGCGCGCCCTCGTTGTAGTGGCGGTCGAGCGCCGCCTGGTAGTCGGCGTCCGGGTCGCCGAAGAGGTCGACGAATTGCCCCTTGGTCTCGTCGTCTTGGACGAGGACGGTGTAGTAGTAGTGCCCGCTCTCGTGCCGGAAGTGCCCGAGCAGGGTCCGGTACGGCTCGGCGAGCTGGGTGCGCATCTGCTCGCGGTGCGAGTCGTCGCCCTCCGCGAGGTCGAGCGTGATCACCCCGTCCGCGTGTCCGATCACCACATTCTGGTTGGCGCTGGAGAGGAGGTCGAATGCGAGGCCGGTCTCGGGCTCCTGCTCTTTGCCGACGACGGGCAGGCCGAGCTCGTTCAGCTCTGCGACCAGCCGCCGCTTTGCCGTCTCCGCCTCCGCGAACAGGGGGAGGAACTCGGCGTCGTCGTCGTTGGGCCGGGTGCGGGTGAGCGAGCACGACTCGCATAACGGGTCCGTCCCGCCGACCGCGACCAGCCAGTTGCATGAGGCGACGTTCAGGTTGGCGCAGGGCTGGTGCCGAGCCGGGTCGATGACGAGAATGTCGCGGTCGGAGAGGCTGTAGCCGACCGCGCTGTCGCAGTTCAGACAGACCGAATTCTCGAAGACCAATCGTTGTCCACATTTCTGACATGCAAAATCGCGCATGCCGCCGACTGTATGGACGCCGACCGGGCGCCACAAGGGGAGCGGTTGGAAAAAGGGTTTGTCTTAGACTTTTCAAAGAGATTGTCACCGGGATATAATTGCGTTATTGTATGTCTCCCGTTGCAGGTGGAGATGGTTTTCGCGCTCCATTGGCGGGTTTTGAGAAGGTCGAGCTGCTCCCGATTCCCGGCGGCGGAGAGCCTTGTCTTAAGCAGGGTTCCGTGCTTTTTTTGGGGGGGCGCGCTTCCATCAAAACCGCAACGGCGGCAAAGACCGCAACGGCGGCCTCGCCCTTTCGAAGAGCCGGCTGTGAACGCCCGCCGCCACGAAAGGCGGCCTCGGATGGCCCGCCGCCGCCACGCTGGGTATGCCTGGGAGCGCTCCGGGAGCCTGCTGCTATGGCGTGGCGGGTTGTCGGACCGCGCCGGGATTGCGCCTGGGCTGCTGTGCGCCCGGCGCTATTTGTTGCACTGCGCTATTTGTTGCACTGCGCGTGATAGGCGTCGTTCGCGGCTCCGACGGCGTCCACATTGCGGGTGTACGAGGTCGTGACGTGGATGTTGCCGCCGGAGATGTCGCCGTTGTTGATAGCGCCCTCAAGCGTGTTGGCGTATTCGTAGAAGGATTCCGCGTCCGCCTTGAAGGCGTAGGTGAGGACGGGATTCTTCAGCTGGACGTGCAGGTCGTGCAGTTTGTCGCCAATCGTGCGGGCCAGTTCCACGACCTTGCGCTGGGTCGCGGTCAGCGCGGCGGCGTCCTCCTGCTGGGCTTCGGCGGTCTTGTGCAGGCCGACAAGGCTGCCTGCGAGCTTGGAGTACTCTCCGGACGCTTGCGTCAGCAGCGCGCAGTCCGCGGCCGTGTCCGCCGTCGCGGGCGGGGCGAGGGGGACGGCGAGAAGCATGAGCGCAGGAACAAGAGCCTGGGCGCGGCGACTGGTCACGAAGACTCCTTCTAGGTCGCAGGGCATTGGTACCGGCAGTCTACATGCCAGACGGGCCCGCGCCGGTCCTTCGGGGGAAGAGGCTTCGGGGGGAGCGCCGGGGCGAAGGCGCCGACCGCTGCTTACGCCGCGCCGTCCATCTCGGTGTCGAGCCACGACGACAAGGATTGCGGGCACACCAGCTTGAGCTCGCCCGGTGCGGCGAGCACGTCGAGCTTGCGCAGCCGCGCCCCCGGCTGCCCTTTGTGCGCGAGGACCCAGCGGCCCACGCCGACCATCGGCGCGGAGGTCGCAACGACCGCATGCCCGACGACGGTGAAATCGCCCCCGGCGTCGTGGAAGGTGGCGCGCACGACAGTGCCGTGCTCAAGGCTCGAAGCAGTCTCGGCGGGCCCTTCTGCTGCGGCGAACTTGCTCGACACGTCTATGCGGAGCACATCGTCGCCTGGCTTCCCTTTCGCCTCGATCGAGTACGCGCTGAGCACGAGGTCGCCGTGGGAAGCCCGTGCGACGGGGCCCCACACGGCGTAGACCCCGAACACAGGTTTTTTGAAAGTCACGCCGACCAGCCCGCCGGGCTCCATCTCGGCGATCTTGAGCCGCATCTCTTTCACATCGCGCTGAGATGGCGGAGTCAGCAGCTCCTTGATCTCGTCCGGGCTGTTCGTCATGGGGTCAAGTATGACGCGCGCGGCTGCGGAGCGGCCTGCGGGCACGCGGGCGGCCGTCTCCCTGCCGCGTTGCCCATCGCAGGAGTAGAATAGTGGCACCGACAGCATCTCGTGTGCGACCAGCCTTCGGCGCATCGTTGTCGGGTGAAGCTATCGGGCTCTTTTTCGCGGGCCTGGGCGGGAGCATCATGATGATGCCGCAGCAAGTTGTTTCCACATCGCCGTGCGGGCCCGTTTTGCGTCTGCGGTTGAAGCCGAAGGCCGAGCCGACTGGGTATGTCGACGGAGCCTGGTGGCCTCGCTCACGAGACTTGGCAGAGGAGCTGGCCGGGCTGCTCCGAGTGCTCAGCGTGCGGTTGGGCCCGATCAACCGAGTGGTCTACGGGGTCTCAGAATGGGTACCGGCTCCTCGGCACATGCTGGCAGGAGACTGCCGGGTGCATCTGGATTGGTATCGCCACCAGCCGCCAGACACCGTCGACATCATCGGAGTGAACAGGCACAGGCTGACTTTGGCGGTCATTCCGCCAGGGATGGACTTTGCTGCCGCGCACCGCGCGATGATGACAGCAGCGACACCGCGCAACACGACAACAGCGGCAGAGTTGTTGGCGGACCGGACGACCGGGCAGGCGGAGCGAGCCCGCGCGCTTGAGGAGGACCGCTGGGACTCGGAAGGCGGGGCGCTCACCCCGCCCGTACCTCGAACTCTGTCAGCGTCAGCGGGCCGAATGCGGTGATCAGCGCCACGTCGATCGCGTCGCGGCCCCGTCCAACGACAACCCGGCCGACCAGGGGCCGGTTGTTGCGGGCGTCGAAAGTGTGCCATTGCCCGTCCAAGTAGACCTCGAACCAGGCCGCGAAGTCATTCGGCTCGGCAGGGGCCGGGACGTCGTCGGGGATGTAGCCGAACACGTAGCGCGCGGGGATGTTCAGCGCGCGGCAGAAGGTGATGGCCAAATGCGCGTAGTCCCGGCAGACCCCGCGACCGGCGTGGTAGGAGTCGAGCGCAGTGGTCCATTGGTTCGAGGATCCGCCGACCCAGTCGAGCCGCTGGTGGACGAAGTCGACAATCGCCTGCACCCGTTCCCAACCCGGCAGCACGCCGCCGAATCGCTCCCACGCCTCGGTTCCGAGCATGTCGGGCAGGCAGAAGCGGCTGGGCATCAAGAACGCGATGTGTTCGTCGGGCAGATCGCCGATAGGGGTCTCTGGCGTTCCGGGCACGACGACGTCCGCCGGAGCGGCGAGCGAGACCTCGGCTTCGTAGACGACGCGCGACATGCCTGCGGCGAACATGAAACGCTCGCAGCGGTTGCCATAGAGGTCGGTGTAGCCGTGATGGGGGGAGTTGGTCTCCCAGCGCTCGGCACGCACATGCTGGTCGTGTTCTCTCGGGGCGACTTGGAGCACGGCAGAAACCGGCTGCGGGGATTGGAACACGAAGGTGCATCCCACCGTGATCTCCAGCGGCGCTCGCCGCGGATACGCCACGCTAGTTCGCGGACGGGCGGAGAAAGGGCGGAGAGGTTCTCGGGCCGTGTTGCGGAATTGAGCACGCCATACCGGTGTCCGATCTCTTGGAATTTCGACACCGAAGTTCAGGTCTCTGTCGCAGCCTACACGCTCTCGGCCCGTCACGCGCCCGGCTTTCCTCGTCTTTCGCCGCCGCCATAGCCTGCAGGAGCGAACGAGCCGCCCGCGCGGAGCCTGCCGACAGGATGATCACGGCGTCGACTCGCAGGCGGGAGCGGGAGCAGGCAGGCCGGGGTAGGCTGGCCATGTCATCGGATATCGCGCTTAGCCGTGCTGGCTGCTCCGTCGTTGGCGTGTACCCGGCTGTGCCATGGCCGAGGCAGGAGGGCCCGCTGAAGCGGACATCGAGGAATGAGCGGCGGGCATTGCGCCTGCGGCTCAAGCCGGAGGGCCACAAGTCGGGCCCTGTCGACGGCTCGTGGTGGCCGCGCAGCCGGGACTTGCACGCCGAGCTGCCGCGGCTGCTCCCGGAGCTCTCGGGGCAGCTGGGCCCCATCAACCTGGTGATGTACGACCATGGCGGGTGGTCGACCGCTCCGGGGTATGTCACTTCGCAGCAGAGGGCCGTCAAGACGACCGGGTCCTCCCGTCGGCCGTCCAACGCGGTGCGCGTGGTCGGCCTGAACCAAAAGCAGCTCCTGCTGCTCGTGATCCCGCACGACCTCCATCCCGACGACGCGCATTCCATCATGGCGAGCGCGGCGAACCGTCACAACACCGACGCCCCCGGCAGGCTCTCGGACATCCTCGCCCCCGACGGCGCGCGCGGCTCGGACATGGTCCAAAGGCAGAGCTCGTGGGCTGGCGACGGCGGCGGCGACTTGGGCGAGTGACCACGCTTGCGCCGAGCTTCTGGCCGTTGAGCCGCAGGTCGGGCGGTCAGGGGCGCGCGGCCTGTTGCGGGCGTACAGTGGGTGTTGCCCCCGCTGATTCGGACAGCCTCTTTTAGGTGTCGTCGCGGAGGCCGAGAGGCCCGCTCGCGCGGGCCGGTCAGGAGCGTCCATCGTGTCGCGACAATTACGAGTGTCAAATCCATCGGCGGCGGGTTTCGAGCCCATGCCGCGCCACGGCGTCACATTGCGTCTGCGGTTGAAGCCGATGGCCGAGCCGACCGGGCATGTGGACGGGGCTTGGTGGCCCCGCTCTCGGGACTTGGCCGAAGAGCTGCCCGAACTCCTCCGAGTGCTCGGGGTCCGCCTTGGCCACATCTATCGAGTGGTCTACCGCGCTCGGGAATGGGCGGTGGCTCCGGCGCAAGCCCTGATCGACGGGAAACGCGTGCTGCTGGACAAGTCCTACTACCAGCCGTCGGACACCATATGCCTGGAAGGGGGGCACGGCACGCGGCACACGCTGTTCGTCGTCCCGCCCTGGGGCGTCCCGCATTTCGCGCACGACGCGATGATGACCGCCGCCGCCCCGAACAACGCGACGACCGTCGCGGACCTGTTGGAGATATCGGCGGCCACCCCCGCCGACCGCGTCGCGGAGGACGAGGCCAAAGCGCGGTGGGACTGCGAACGAAGAAGCAAGCAGGGCTGACGGGCCGCGCCTTCGCGCGGGCGAAGGTCAGCTCAGGGCGGCGGCCAAGATCGCGTTGAACGTCTTGCTCGGCCGCATCACCGACGCGAGCGTGTCGCTGTCCGCCGCGTAGTACCCGCCGATGTCCACCGGCTTGCCCTGCACCTCGGCGAGCTCCTGCACGATCGCGCCCTCGCTCTCGGCCAGCGCGTTGGCGAGCGGGGCGAACCGCTCCCGCAGCTCCTGGTCCTCGGTCTGCGCCGCGAGCTCCTGCGCCCAGTACAGGGCGAGGTAGAACTGGCTTCCCCGGTTGTCGAGCTCGCCGGTCTTGCGCGACGGGTTCTTGTTGTTGTCCAGCAGCGTGCCGGTCGCCGCGTCCAGCGCCGTCGCCAGGACCGCAGCCCGCTTGTTGCCGGTCTTCGCGCCAAGGTCCTCCAAGCTGGCGCCCAGCGCGAGGAACTCGCCGAGCGAGTCCCACCGCAAATGGTTCTCCTCGACCAGCTGGCTGACATGTTTGGGCGCCGAGCCGCCCGCGCCCGTCTCGTACAGCCCGCCGCCCGCCATCAACGGCACGATGGACAGCATCTTGGCGCTGGTGCCCAGCTCCAGGATCGGGAACAGGTCGGTGAGGTAGTCGCGCAGGATGTTGCCGGTCGCGGCAATGGTGTCCTGCCCGCGCATCGCGCGCTCGATCGTGTGCCGCATGGCCCGCTCCTGCGACATGATCGAGATGTCGAGGCCCTCGGTGTCGTGGTCCTTCAGATATGTGTTGACCTTCTTGCGCAGCTCGTTCTCGTGCGGACGCTCCTGGTCCAGCCAGAACACCACGGGCATGCCCGAGTTGCGCGCCCGGGTCACGGCCAGCTTGACCCAATCTCGGATCGGGGCGTCCTTGACCACGGGCATGCGCCAGATGTCCTCGGCCTCCACGCTCTGCGCCAGCAGCACTTCGCCAGTGGCGATGTCCACGATGTTGGCGACGCCGTCCTCGGGGATCTCGAAGGTCTTGTCGTGGGAGCCGTACTCCTCCGCCTGCTGCGCCATCAGGCCGACGTTGGGGACAGTCCCCATGGTCGTCGGGTCGAACTGGCCGTGCGTCTTGCAGAAGTTGATGACTTCCTGGTAGATGCGCGAGAACGTGGACTCGGGGTTCACGGCCTTGGTGTCCTTGGTCCGCCCGTCGGCCCCGTACATCTTGCCGCCCGCGCGGATCATCGCGGGCATCGAGGCGTCCACGATCACGTCGCTGGGGGAGTGGAAGTTCGAGATCCCCCTGGCCGAGTCCACCATGGCGAGCTCCGGCCGGTGCTCGTGGCACGCGTGCAGGTCGTTGACGATCTCTTCATGCAGCGAAGCGGGCAGCGACTCGATCTTGCTGTAGAGGTCGGAGAGCCCGTTGTTGACATTGACGCCGAGCTCGTCGAACAGCTGCTGGTGCTTGGCGAACGCGTCCTTGTAGAAGATCCGCACCGCGTGCCCGAACACGATGGGGTGCGAGACCTTCATCATCGTCGCCTTGACGTGCAGCGAGAACATCACGCCGGTCTTGTACGCGTCCTCCATCTGCTCTTCGTAGAAGTCGCACAGGGCTTTCTTGCTCATGAACATGCTGTCGATGACGTCGCCCTCGTCCAGCTTCACCTCGGGCTTGAGCACGATTGTCTTGCCGCTGCTGGTCGCCAGCTCCATCCGGACGTCGCGCGCGCGGTCCAGCGTGAGCGACTTCTCGCCGTGGTAGAAGTCGCCGTGCTTCATGGTCGCCACGTGGGTGCGCGAAGCCTGCGACCACGCGCCCATGCTGTGCGGGTGCTTGCGCGCGTACTCCTTGACCGCCTTGGGCGCGCGGCGGTCCGAGTTGCCCTCGCGCAGCACCGGGTTCACCGCGCTGCCCAGACATTTGCCGTAGCGCGCCTTGAGGGCCCTCTCCTCGTCCGTCTTCGGGTCGCCCGGGTAGTCCGGGATCGCGTAGCCCTTGCCCTGCAGCTCCTTGATCGCGGCCAGGAGCTGGGGCACCGAGGCGCTGATGTTCGGCAGCTTGATGATGTTGGTGCCGGGCAACTGTGTCAGCCTGCCCAGCTCGGCCAGGTCGTCCGGCGCGTGCTGCGCCTCGGCCAGGTAGTCGGGGAACTCGGCGAGGATGCGTGCCGCCAGGGAGATGTCGCTGGTCTTGATCTCGACGCCTGCCTCTCCCGCGAAGGCGCGCACGATCGGGAGGAAGGCGTGGGTCGCAAGCAGCGGCGCCTCGTCGGTCAGCGTGTAGATGATCGTTGACTGCGAGGCGGTCATGATTGCCCTCCGGTATCGGTTTCGGTCGGTTTTCCGAGGGACTCCTGTGTTGTCTCTCCAAGAAATCCGCGTTGTCACGGCGGCCTTCACTATAGCGCCGAGAGCGAAGTGACACAGAGCACGCCCCGGCGCCTCCGTGCTGGGACCAGCCTCGTCACACGGAGAGCGGTGGTCGTGTGCTTTTCAGCGGCTGCGCAAGGCCGATGGGGCGCAAACCCGAAAAATCCGGCGTCGAGCTGACGATTCCCAGCTGCGTCTGGGCGATCGGATCACAGCGTTCGCCGGATGACGCCCTCCGTGTGGGGTCCGCGCGGCGTTGTTCACCGTGTCGATGCTGTTCATGGGACGAAACCCGTGGCGGAGGTTGTCCCTGGCAGTGCCGTTCGAGGCGATTTTCGTGATGTCGGCAACGAAGTGCGCCATTGGCCCAAGCGTGTGCTCAACCGCAGGGCGAACTCGATTTCGCCACCAGCGGCATGCCTGCTCCGATGAGGCGTGAGCTGGTCTGTGGCGCCTGCTCTTCCTCTCCGCGCCGGGTGATCTAGCGTTGAGCGCGGTACTGTTTGCGGACTGCTACGAATCCAACCAGGAGCGCTATGGCCGCGCCAATGGCCGCTCCGATGGCGCTAGCGCCCCGGAAGCCGGGCGCGTCGACATCGAGGACCCGTTGGCCGGCATGAGCGGCGCCACTTGTGCCTAACACGATTGAGAGCGTCATAAGGTTGGGAATGGCGAAAATCACGGCGAGCACGAGAACGGCGCCGCCGATGAACTTGCCTGCTCGCCAATTCCACAGCAGGACCGCCATCAGCAACAACAGCAGCGGCAGCAAAGTGCCTAGCAGCCCCAGCGTCAGTCCCGATCCGATCCCCTTCGTAAAACTTCCGTGCCCGGACATCACTGCGATTTGCTGGGCCCACCATCGCGGAATGAACGCGGTAAGGATCGCGTACGTGAGCGCGAGGAGCGCTGCCAACGCGAGACCCCCGACAAGCCACTTGCGCCACGAGATCCCTGCCGAGTTGCTGCCCGCTGGGGTGTCATCGCTCATGGAGAAAGACTCTACTCCCAGTCGCGCATGGGGGGAGGAATGATGCGCCATTGGTCATAATTCTCTCGTAGAGCTGCGTATGCCTGCATTTTGTCAGAGCATCGAATGCGAGTTCTCTCGACAATTCGAGCTCTCCGCTTCGCGGCCGGTCGGGATGGAAGTGCTTCATGTGCTGGGCCTTCATGTGCTGGGCGGAGTTCGTCGACGACGACATCCGTCGCGCGCCAAGGGGCTTTCCCGAATCTCTCCTCAGCGGGGCGCGAAGCCCGCTGCCGCCAGCAGGATCCACGCCGTGGTCCGGCTTCGGCTCCGCGTCCGGCCGCGAAGCTACGAATTGAGGATCGCGGTGTGCGCGAGGCGGCGCATCGCTTCGATGAGATGCTCGGTGAAGATGGTCCCCATGACGGTGTATCGGAGCTGGACCGCTTGGTCGTCGTCGGGCATCAGGCCCACTTCCATTGCGGAGATGGCGCGGATATGGGGCGCGTAGCGCTCGATCCAGTCCTCGGTGTCGATCCCGAGCGCGGAGAGGTAGTAGGCGTTGCGGGCGAACCAGAGCCGCACGGGCGAGTCTGATCGCACCGAATCCGGGTCGAACCCCATGGCCGAGAGGGCGTGGTCGCAGAAATGCTCCTCTTGGTCTGGCGCGGCGTGGGAGGGATGCTCGATCGCGGTGAGCTCCTGGAGCGCCCTCTCGGGCGTCGCGTCCGGACGGGGGGCCATGGTCTCTGTGATCGCGCGGATCTGCGCGACAGGCGCGCGGGAGAGCTCGATGAGCGCTTTGATCATGAAGAGCTGGTTGACGTGCTGGTCGGTGTAGTCGGCGAGACGCCCGCCCATGTGGTCGCCTGGCGACAGCACGCCCTGGCGAATGTAGAACTTTATGCGGCTGACTGGGATTTCTGTGAGCCGCGAGAGCTCCGAGACTTTCATATTTCTGAGATTTCCGCCATTTCCCTTGCGCTAGAGACTCAATGTATCTAGTATGGATTCCGAGCGCTAAAACAGCCTCAAAAGTCCAGTGTTAAGCCTCACATTCTACTCCAGGAGGGGTGAATGCTCCCTTTGGCGCGCCCAAAAACTTGCGACTCGCCCGCGCTCGGCCCTTGTGGCCATGATCCGCCTGACGCTTGTCGGACATCTTGTTGTATGGCTTGACCTGCGTATATTTTATGTAGTCAAGTTCTATGCCGCATTGGCGTCCCGTCAGCGCGGTCCTTTGCGCCATCGTGGCGATTGAGTGTTCGCCATCCAGGTGGACGTGTCGCCTGCGGTCATGCCGCTCTTTGGCAATTCAAGTATTTCTGATGTCGCGGAATGGGTCGTGTCAATGGCGAAGATAATCATTCCGATAGCGCTGCTCGAATCGAATGCTGGTGAACGAAAAGTAACTATCGATGGAATTCGCAACAATTATGGACGCTTATTCGGCTATGTCGAAAAACTCGTCGCGAAAAGGAGTGCGGCATATGCTCGGGATAGGAGCTAGAGGCGTCGATTACAGCTTCTCCAGGCCCGGCGGGGCTGCTCTTTCCGTCGCGGGAATGTCCTTCGCGATGCGGTACCTGAGCCCTCCGCCCAATCCGAAGAACCTCACGGCGGACGAGCGCGACGACTTGTTCGAGCATGGCGTCGCCATCGGCTTGGTCTGGGAGTCCACCGCAGCGCGGATGCGCGGCGGCGCGGCGGCAGGCCGATCCGACGCCGCGCAGGCGCTGGCCCTCGCCGCAGACCTCGACGCGCCGGAGAGCCTCCCGGTGTTCTTCGCCGCAGACTTCGACGCCGCCCCGCAGGACCAACGGCCTGTCGACGCCTACTTGACCGCCGCCGCCGTGGTCCTCGGGCGGGGGAGGGTCGGCCTCTACGCCGGCTACTGGCCCCTCGCCCGCGCCTTCGACAACGGCACAGCTGCCTGGGGCTGGCAGACCACCGCTTGGTCGGGCGGCAACATCGAGCCCCGCGCGCATCTGTACCAGGACCGTGTCGGCGCCACCATCGAGGGCGCCTCGGTCGACCTCGACCGCGTCTTGCTGCCCGGCCTCCCGCTGTGGACGCCTCCCGAACCGGACGCTCGCGCCGTCCGGCCCCAAAGACTGCCGGCACGACTGCCGGTGTCGCACAAGCCCATTGTGCGGAACCAAGAAACACACTGATGAAGGAAAGAGAACATGGCTGCTCCAGCTGGATATAACGAAGTCTTCCCTCCCGGGGCGAACCCGGACAACAATGTCCACGCGTTCGACAGGAACCCCTATCGGGGCTGGGTCCCGTATCCCGGGGTCGACGTGTACGGCAGCATGGAGATCCAGTATGTCCCGCTCAACGAGGTGGTGACCCAGCAAGACTCCAGCGGATGGAATTGGGGCGCGCTCGACACGAAGCTCAATGACACGGCAAGCAGAGGCCGTCAAGCCGTCGTGCGTTTTTACATCGACTACCCCGGCCAGGCGAGCGGAGCTCCCTGGTTTTGGTCGAACTTCGATCGGAGCAGTTTTACGAGCTACGACAATGTCCGAGGTGACCTGGTCGCTTTCATCACGGAATTCGGCCGCAGATACGACGGGAACGAGAAAATCGCGGCGGTCGAACAGGGGCTTCTCGGTGAGTGGGGGGAGGCCCATATCGGCGACCCCAGATTCGACGTCGACCACGGGCAAGCCAGCTATCAGGCAGTCTTGCAGGCGTACTCGGACTCGTTCAAGAAGACCAAGACATTGGTGCGCTATCCCAACAGCATGAATGTCACCTATCCGGTGGGATTCTTCGACGACCAGTTCACCGTCGACACCACCGACGCCACGTCGTCGGGGTGGGGCATGCAGAGCAACCTCAACGCCACGAACCAAACGGGAAAGTACGACAACCAGATGAACGGCGGAGAAATCGATCCGACCGTCTCGCCGAGGATGGACCTTTGGTCGCAGAGCATCGGTGTGCTCCATCCGTCCTGGCTCATGTCGAATAGCGCGGCCGACGCGGCCGCGCGGATATGGCAGCAAAGGGACCTCGGCTACAAGCTGACTGTCCTCTCCGCGCAAACCCCGCAATCGCAGACGGTGGCCGGGCAAACACAGTTCTATCTGTGGATCGAACTGAAAAACATCGGCAACGCGCCCTACTACTACCCCCACCAGGTGCAATGGAAACTCCAGAAGGCTAGCGACGGCTCCGACGCGAGGATTCTCGCCGACGGCAGCTCGAACCTGTCGCTCTTGGGGGTGGGCGCGCAGCACGCGTACTACGCCCAGCACACGCTCGACAGGCCGCTCCAGTCCGGCCAGACCTACGACATCTATGTCTGTGGCCGCAACCCGCTCGGGAACGGGCGCAACATCGCCTTCTACAACCAGGGCCTCGGCGATGACGGATGGCTCTGGGTCGCCAACACCACCGCCTAGCCGAGCGCGCGGGCCGGACCGCCATAGCCATGGCGGT
>NZ_JBOFQF010000022.1:0-16275 GCF_051660745.1 Segniliparus sp.
TCTGCGATCCGACGGCGGACACGCTCTGCCCGATGTCCTGGGACTCGGAGGTGATCAGACCGCCCGCCTGCTGCGCGATCATCGTCGCCAGCCCGGACACGTCGCCCTTCTCGACCTGCTGCTTGATCTGCGGCACCAAAGCCGCGATCGACATCACGTTCGGCCCTGCCGGGGCGGCCTGGCCGAAGCCGCCCGCGCCGCCGAGGCTCGGAGTCCAGTCCGGGCTCGCGCCCGCAGGCGGCGTCAGCGGCACGCCCGGCATGCTCGGGTCGACATAGCCCGCGTTCGGGTCGCTCGGGTTGTAGCCGGGGTAGCCGCCCGTCGCGCCCGGAACACCGGGGTACGACGGAGCGGCGGGAGTCTGCGCGATCGGCTGCGCCCCGCCCGCAGACGGGTCCGGGTACACCGGCGGGTTCGGAACGACCGGAGCAGGATCCTGCTTCACGCCGCCGACGAAGTCCACGTCGAACCCGCCGCGCACGCTCGCCTGCGCATTCGCGGGCCGGGACGCGTTCTGGTTGTGCGCGCCCCCGGCCGGCTCGGCGCCGGAGAGATAGCGGTTGATCCCGTCCGCGATGGCGTCCGCGTAGCGCTGCTGGCCCTGCGGGCTGGTGAGCTGCGCGGCCTCCTGCGGGTTCGAGCCGTTGCCCATCTCGATCAAGAAGTCCGGAACGTGGGCGAGGTTCACCCCGGCGATGTCAGAGCGGACGTCGATGCCGTTCTTGCCCAGGTAGTTGCTGGCGGGGAAGCCCGCCGCAGTCATCGCGTCACGCATGACGTACGCGGCTTTGCGCCCTTCCCAGGACTGCACCTTGCTCGCGCCCGCGTCCGGCAACGGCAGCGACGGCACGATGATGTGGAAACCGTGCTTCGTGGCGTCGGACCCGGTGCTGGTGGAGTCCGCGTGGATGTTCACGCCGACGGAGGCCCCGGAGTTGTTCTCGGCTTCGGCGCGCTCGTTGACGCAGCCGCCCCAGCCGGTGTCGTCCTGGCGGGAGAGGACCACCCGCGCGCCCGCCTGCTCCAGCCGTTGCTTGACCAGTTGGGCGATCTGCCAGGTGATGGTGTGCTCAGGCACGCCGGTCACCGTGGTCATGCCGCTGGTCTGGCATGCCTTCATGCCGCCGCGCCCATCGGGGACCTGGCGGTTGAGCTGGGCGGGGTTGTTCGCGGCTTGGTGGCCGGGGTCGAGGAACACGGTCTTCCCGGTCAGCGTGCCTTCATGGGCCGGAGTCCCCGGAGTGGCGAACGCGGCTCCTTGGGAGCTGAGCGCCAACAGGGCGGCAGCGACTGCGCCACCGACTTTCTTCGATGTCTTCATACGCTGGCGGACGCGGGTCGGAACTCGCGCCACTCTCCTTCCATCAGTAAGTCACAGCAGTAACAAGGATTCACTTCTACAACAGAAGCTAACTCCTGTGCCACTAGTGAAACAGAGGAAACCTCAGACGCGGTGAGGCAGACATGGAGTCTGCCAACCGTTAATCCCCCGTGATACGAGCGAGGCCAAACCGTTGGCCGCGCTGCGACGCGAGACCGAGCCATAGGAGATAAAAACGCTGCTCACACGCTTTTCTCGCCCCATCTGCGCCGAACCCGCCCGCGCAACACGCCGATATCGGCGGGCAGTGCCGCGCGCGGCGGCCCGCTCAATGGGCCTCGCTGCCGAGGTTCACCAGCACCACGCCCGCCACCGTGAGCCCGAGCCCGAGCAACGTGGTCGTCGAAAGGCGCTGGCCGAACCAGAACCACCCGATCAAGGCGATGAGCACCGTTCCGGCGGCTGACCAGATCGCGTACGCGACCCCGACCGGGATCTCCTTGAGCGTCAGGCTCAGGAAGTAGAACGCCGCCGTGTACCCCGCGACCACGAGCACGAGGGGCACAAGATGCTTCAGCCCCTCCACCTGTTTGAGCGACGCGGTGGCGACCACCTCGCACAGGATCGCGATTCCGAGGTAGGCCCAGTTCGCACTGATCATACGAAGAAGCTTAGCCTCGGCGCGGCGGCGGCCGCAGGCGGAAAGCCACTAAGGTAAGCGCGTCCGCCCGAGAATGGAGCCCGCCATCCGCCGCCACGCACTCGCCCTGTTCGCCGTGCTCTGCCTCGTGTGGAACATCGCCCTGGTCCCCGCGCAGGCCGAACCGGCGCTGCGCTTCGGCACCGAGGGCACGTACGCGCCGTTCTCCTACCACGATCCCGGCGCCGGCGAGCTCGTCGGCTACGACGTGGAAGTCGCCAAGGCGGTGGCCGCGAAACTGGGCCGAAGGGCCGAGTTCGTCGAAGCCCCCTGGGACACGCTCTTCGCCGGGTTGGACGCGGGCCAATTCGAATTCATCGCGAACCAGGTCGAGGCGAACCCGCAACGGGAGCAGCTCTACAGCTTCTCCACCCCGTACACCTACGCGACCGGCGTCGTCATCGTCCGAGCGGGCGACACGGCAATCCACACCCCGCAAGACTTGCGGGGCAAGCTCACCGCAGGCACCTCGACGAGCAACTGGACACAGGCCGCCCGTGCGCTCGGGGCCCGCGTGGAAGAGGTGGCCGGGACGGCCGAGGCGCTCGCCCTCCTCGCCCAGGGCCGGGTCGACGCGGTGCTCAACGACGATGTGACGTTCCGCTCCTACCTCGTCGCCGTGCCCGACGCGAAAATCAAAATCGGGGCCGAGCTGCCGGAGCGCTCCGCCATCGCCTTCCCCGCGCTGCGGGGCAGCACGCTGGTCGGCCAGGTCGACGCCGCGCTCGCCGACCTCAAAGCGGACGGGACGCTCACTCGGATCAGCGAGAAATACCTGCACGTGGATGTGAGCGGGTCTCAGGCCAAGCCGCCGAGCCAATGGTCGACGATCCGGGCGAATCTTTGGCCGATGGCCAGGGCCCTCGCCAAGGTCACCCTGCCGCTCGCCGCGATCACGTTCGCCGCGGGGCTCGTGATCGCGCTCGTCACAGCGCTGGCGCGGATCTCGTCGAACCGCGCGGCCTCCTTCGCGGCCCGCGCCTATATCTCCGCCATCCGAGGCACGCCGCTCCTTGTCCAGCTGTTCCTCATCTACTACGCCTTGCCGGAGTTCGGGATCAAGCTCCCGCCCTTCCCCGCCGCGGCGGCGGCGCTCTCGCTCAACGTCGGCGGCTACGCCGCCGAAGCCATCCGCGGCGCGATCCTTGCCGTCCCCGACGGGCAGTGGGAGGCCTCCTCCGCGCTCGGGCTCTCCCGTGGGGAGACCCTGCGCCTGGTCGTGCTGCCCCAGGCGCTGCGGATCGCGGTCCCCCCGCTGTCGAACATCTTGGTGGCCTTGGTGAAAGACACCTCGCTCGCGGCCACGATCCAGGTGACCGAGCTTTTCCGGACGGCGCAGAACGCCGCCGCGCCGACCTTCCGCTTCTTCGCCCTCTACCTGACCGCGGCGGTCTTCTACTGGGCCGCCTGCCTCGTGCTGTCGTGGCTCCAGGGCAGGCTGGAGCGCAGGCTCGAGCGCGGAACAGCGAAAGCCTGACATATGTCGGGGGCGCCTGACACAATGGCCGGGTGAGTGAATGCTTCGCCGTCTGGGCTCCCACCGCGCAACAGGTCCGAGTCCGAGTCGGCGAAGCCGACCACCCGATGCGGGAAGCACACGGCGGCTGGTGGGAAGCAGAGGTGGACTGTCCGCCGGACGCCCGCTACGGCTATCTCCTGGACGACGGCCCGAAGCCGTTGCCCGACCCGCGCTCTCCCCGTCAACCCGACGGGGTGCACGCGCTCTCCCAGCGTTTCGCCGTGGACCCCGCGTCGTGGACCGACCAATCATGGACCGGCAGGCAGCTCGCGGGCGCCGTCCTCTACGAGCTGCACATCGGGACGTTCACCCCGGAGGGCACGTTCGCGGCGGCCTCGGCGAAGCTCGACCACCTCGTCTCGCTCGGCGTCACGTTCGTCGAAGTGATGCCGGTGAACGCGTTCAACGGCGAATGGGGCTGGGGCTACGACGGCGTGGACTGGTACGCGGTGCACGAGGCGTACGGCGGGCCCGGCGAGTTCGCGAAGTTCGTCGACGCCTGCCATGGCAAGGGGCTCGCCGTCTGCCTCGACGTGGTGTACAACCATCTCGGCCCGTCTGGGAACTACTTGAACCAGTTCGGCCCGTACCTGAACCCGAACGCCACGATCTGGGGGCCGAGGGTGAACCTCGACGGGGCCGACTCCGACGAGGTGCGGCGCTACGTGGTCGACAACGCGTTGCGGTGGTTCGAGGAGTTCCACGTCGACGCCCTGCGGCTCGACGCCGTGCACGCGCTCGCGGACGCCACCGCCATCCCGATCCTCGCCGAGCTCGCCTCGGCTGCCGAAGCCCTGTCCGCGAAAGCGGGCAGGCCGCTCTCGCTCATCGCGGAGAGCGACCTCAACGACCCGAGGACGACCACGCCCCAAGCCGCGGGCGGCGACGGCCTCGCCGCGCAGTGGGCCGACGACGTGCACCACGCGATCCATACGGCCGTATCCGGAGAGCGACAGGGCTACTACGGCGACTTCGGCTCTTTCGCCTGCCTCGCCACCACGCTTGAGAGCGTGTTCTTCCACGCGGGGACGTACTCCTCGTTCCGCAGACGCCGCCACGGCAAACCGCTCGACCGAAGAACGGCCCAGGCCTCCAGCTTCGTCGTCTACACCTGCAACCACGACCAGGTCGGCAACCGGGCGGTCGGCGACCGCCCCTCCGCCTACCTCTCCCCCGGCCAGCTCGCGGTGAAAGCCGCGCTCGTGCTGCTCTCCCCGTTCACGCCGATGCTGTTCATGGGCGAGGAGTGGGGCGCGTCGACCCCGTTCCAGTTCTTCAGCTCCCATCCCGAGCCGGAGATCGCGAGAGCGACCAGCGAGGGCCGCCGCAGCGAGTTCGCAGAACACGGATGGCCCGCGTCGGAGGTGCCGGACCCGCAGGACCCGGCGACCTTCCAACGCTCCAAACTGGACTGGTCCGAACCCTCCCGAGAACCGCACGAGCGGCTGCTGCGCTGCTACCGGGACCTGATCGCCCTGCGCGCCGCACATGGGGAGTTCGCCAACCCGCGTCTGACGGACGTGCGGACCGAGCACGACGAGAAGGCGGGATGGTTCTTGCTGCGCAGGGGCCGTTTCACAGTGGCGGCGAACCTCGCCGCGCAGGAGGCGCCCGTCCCCGTCTCGGGCGAGGTCGTGCTGGCCTGGGACGAGCCGCTGCCCGACGGAGAGCGCTCGATCCTGCCCGCGCACAGCTTCGCCGTCTTTCAAGAAGGCTGAACCGTCAAAAAGGCTGAGCCGTCAAGAAGGCTGAGCCGTAGGAGGCCTGGGGCTCAAAGAGGACTGGACGCCCGGCTCATCCCCGGAAATACGCCACGGTCCGGCGGACCCCTTCGGCGACGTCGATCTGGGGCGCCCAGCCGAGCAGCTCTTTCGCCTTCGCGGGGTCGAGGCAGGAACGGGCGAGGTCGCCGAGCCTGGCGGGCGCGAACTCCGGGGAGTCCGGGGCGCCCGCGGCCTGGGCCACGAGGCCGTGCAGCTGCAGGTCCGAAGTCTCCACGCCGGTGCCGATGTTGAACCGCTCCCCGCCGCCCGCCGAGCCCGCGGCCAGCACGAACGCCTCCACCACGTCGTCGACGTACACATAGTCCCGAGTGTTGGCCCCAGCCCCGAAGACCTTGGTCGGCTTCCCCGCCAAAAGCGCCCCGGCGAAGATCGCGACGACGCCCGCCTCGCCATGCGGGTTCTGCCTCGGCCCGTAGACGTTCGCGAGGGCGAGGTGCGAGCAGTCCAAGCCGTGCAGCCTGCGGAACATGTTCAGGTACACCTCGCCGCAGGCCTTGCTCGTGGCGTACGGCGAGAGCGGGGCCACCGGGGTCTTCTCGTCCACCGGGAAGCTCGTCGGGTCGCCGTAGATAGATCCGCCCGAGGAGGTGAAGACGATTTTGCGCGCCCCCGCGGCGACGGCGGCGAGCGCCAGGTTCACCGTTCCGAGCACGTTCACCTGCGCGTCACGGGCAGGGTCGGCCACCGATTTCCGGACATCGATCTGCGCGGCCAAGTGGAAGACCACCTCTGGCTCCGAGTCCGCGAGCACGTCCGCGACCTCGGGGGAGTTCAAGTCCACTTCCCACAGCCGCTGGAACCTGTCGTTCTTCTCCGCCTGGGCCAAGTTCTCGACCCGGCCGGAGCTCAGGTCGTCGAGGACTCCGACCTCGTGGCCGTCCGCCAACAACCGGTCCACCAACGTGGAACCGATGAACCCGGCTCCACCGGTCACTAATGCGCGCATGCCGGGCACCCTAGCAGGAGCGCCTCAGCAGAAAGCGAGAACACGCCCCCGAACGAGCGACATCGAGTCGCCGATCCAGATAAATGGATCGCACGGCGTGTCCCCCACGGGCCGCTTCGCGATTTTGCCCGTGGGCGGCGACTAACCTCTGCAGAAGCGGTTCTTGTCGTCAGACACAGCCGGGTCTTCCTGGTCGTGGCTCACAGCGAGGTCTTTGAGCTCGTAGACCGTCACCGGGCCGTCGTGGTAGATCGGCACGACGCCCGGAGCCCCGATGAGGCTCGCGAAGGGGTCGGGGTGGTCCGGCCAGTAATTCGGCGGGCTCTCGAAGACATAGCGCACGTGGAGCCTGCGCATCGCGTCAGCCACCCGCCAGTCCCGGCTGGCGGAAGCGGCGAACCAGTAGACGCAGGCTTGGTCCGCGCTGAAGCTCGGACTGCGGTAATGCGCGAACATCGGTTTCAGGCCCGCCTCCGCGTACATCCAGCCGGTGCCCTGCTCGAGCTGGTTGAGGACCACCGAGTCCTGCGCGCCCGGCTGCTCGGCGAGCCAGTGGTACGCCTTGACGTCCTCCGGCCCGACCAGCCAATCGCTCCGGCTGCTCGCGGCCAGCGCTCCCCGTTCCAACCGCACATGGTGCCCGTACGCCAGCACGAGCGAGAGGGCGAGCCCGAGCGCCGCCGGGGCGGCCCACTGGCGCACCGACGGAAGCGGGCGCAGCAGCCGGTCGGCGCAGCGCAGCGCCACGCCGACCCCGACTCCGAAAAATCCCGCCGCCAGCAGCGTCAGCACCTCGGCAAGACGATGCGGGTCGTGGTAAAAACTGCCGCTGACCTTGTCCAAAGCCCATGGCACGGTGAACGACGGCCAGTCCGAGGAGGGCTTTCCGTCCGGGCGCAGCGGCAATGGGCCGCACAACGGATACGGGTTGCAGGCCCCAGCGCCGAAAGGCACGAGGTCGTTCGTGGCCGCCACCACGAAAAGCGCCCATACCGCGGGCGCCCACCACTGTCGCAGCCACAACGTCGCGAGCAGCCCGACGGCCGCGACCGCGAGGAGCGGCAGCAGCAGATGCGCCCGATGCTCGAACGGGACGCTCTCGTCCGCAGTCCTCGACACAAGGCCCGCCGTGCGCAAGGCCGCCTGGGTGTGGGTGAGGCCGAGGTCGTACCAGTAGAACGGGAACGCCTCGGTCTCGCTCGAAGCCGATTTGAGCCCGATGGCCATCGGGGCGAGCAACGCCCCCGCTCCGACGGGGATGGCCGCGAGCACGGCGAAATCTCGGAGCCGCGACACGATCGGGCTCCAGACCAACCGCGTCGCCCACCAGACCAGCACCAGGAGCGCCACGACGACAGCGGCCGACGGATGCGCCGCGACCACTCCGGCGAGGGCGAGCACGGCGATCGGCAGCCGCGACCGGTCCCGCACGCACGACATCGCGAGCACCGCCACGACCGGCGCGAGGGCGATCGCCGCCGCCGAGGGGACCGAGCCGAACGCCTCCTCCTCGTAGAGCGACGGGAAGAGCGCCGAGGCCGCGGCGGCGGCGCTCGCGCCATAGGCGGCCCACCGCTCCCCCAGCTTGCCCCGAGCCAGCCCCCAGACGAGCGCGGCGGCGCTGACCGGAAGGACGACTGCGGGTGTGACGACCGAGGCGATGTTGTAGAGGCGGGGGTAGCCTGCCGGGACCCCCGCAAAACGAGTCAGCGGCTCAGCGAGCGCGACCAGCGCGTGCCAGGCGTTCGGATAGAAATGCGCGGCGTGGTTGTCCGAGTTGATGAGCTCCCCGGTCCGAATCGGCGACGCGACCCCGGTCTCGGCGATGAACCGGATCAGATTGGCATGCCACAACGCGTCCCAGACCTGGCTGATGTTGTCGAATCCCCGCGAGGCGCGCAACTGCATCCAGCGCAAACAGGTCCAGGCGAAGACGCCCGCGCCCGTGGCCACGCCGACCGCGACGACGGCAGCCGACCTCCTCGACATCGGATCGCGCGTCTTGATCGCGGGCCAGACGCGGCTTCGGCGCGCGGCCGCCGCCCACAGCACGAAAAACACCGCGAAAGCTGTGGCGAGGTTCCAATGGACCGGTGCGAAGCCCAACCACAAGGACGCGCTTCCGACCACCCCGAGGGTCGTGGCGGGTCCTGCCGCGAGCGCGACAGAGCCGGGCATGCCCATGGCTTTCGCAAGCGCCGCCCCCGGCAGCACGAGCAATGCCGCGACGACGGACGCGGCGAATGCCGCTTCAATCACTCGCCAGGTCCAGCAGGCGGCGCGGGCGCCTGTTCAGGGGCCCGCTCCGGCGCGGGCGCCTGCGAGTCGGGCGCTGGAGCGCCTTCGGGGGCGGGTGGCGCCGCGGGCGACGGGGCGGGCGCGGCAGGCGGCAACGTCTCCGAAGGGCGGGTGATCGAGGCTCCTGGCGCGACTTCTTGGTGCGGCACGTTCACCCCTGTGGCGGCTCCGGGGTCCGGAGCTTCCGAGGGGGCGGAGGACGAGCTGGTCGACACCAGCTTGTTCAACCAGTCGCCGTCGGCGTCCAGGAGGAACGCGCGGCCCATGAACGTCGCGAATGGCGCGCCCCGGCCCCCGAGCCCGCTGAGCCTGGTCATATTCCGCAGATGGATCTGATGGGAGTCGACGTTCGCCCGGTCCTGGCCGGTCGCGACGAAGTCCGCCGCCGACTCCGGAGCCCCGGCCTGGCGGGCGATGTCCGCCAGCTCTTGGTCGGTGAGGTCTTTGAGCGCGCCCTCATGCGGCTGGACGTCTGTGTCGAAAAGCCTGCGCACGAACTTCCATGCCAGATCCGCTGTTTGCGCCTCCCCTGTCACCAGGTACGCGGCGATGAGCGCCCGGCTGGAGTAGGAGGCGGACGCGGAATACGGGTCGAGGTAGCTGACCAGCCGCAGGTTCACCACAAGCTTGCGGTCTTCGATCTGCTTGCGCATCTCCTCGCCGAGCTGCTGGATCAGGGTCGCGCAGTTCGGATCGATGAAATCGAGGTACAGGTCGATCGGGCGCAACGCCTCGGGGTCGCCGATCTGCAGCACCTCGTCCACCACTGCGGCCGGGGCCGGGGTCTGCGCGGCGGGTGGCTGCGCCGCCCCTCCAGGCGCGGGGGGCTGAGCTGTCCCTCCAGAGCCGGGGGGCTGGGCTGTCCCTCCAGAGCCGGGGGGCTCGGGATCCGCCTGGCTCTGCACGGCGAAGAAGCTCGCCGAGATCAAAGTGGAGGCGACTGCGACCCCGCACCATCTTGTAAAGCTCTGTGTCCAATTCCGCTGAGACACGACCGACCGACGCATGGGCACAGAATAACGACCCTTCCTGCGTCGCACGCGCCGACTCGCGCGAGGGCGTGTCGCGGTGGCCGTATGCTGGAGCCCTCATGCCGAAGCTTCTGGCCGACATCACCCCGCTGAAAACCCCTGCATTCCGCCGGTTGTGGCTCGCCGGAGTGGTGTCCCAGCTCGGGGCGCAGTTCACCGTCGTCGCGGTGCCGGTGCAGCTGTACCAGCTCACGAAAAGCTCCGCCTACGTCGGACTCGCCGGACTGTTCGCGCTGCTGCCGATGCTGGTCCTCGCGCCGCTCGGCGGCGTTCTGGCCGATCTGTACGACCGCAAGCGCATCCTCGTCGTCACGAGCTCGGGCCTCGCGGCGAGCTCCGTCCTGCTCTGGCTCCAAGCAGCCGTGCCCGCGAGCGCCAGCGGCGTCGGCGGCTCCGCGCAGATCTGGCTCATCCTCGGGCTCTTCGCCTTGCAGCAGGCGTTCTTCTCGGTGAACAATCCGGCCCGAGGGGCCATCATCCCCTTGTTGCTCCCGCCCGCGCAATTGCCCGCCGCGAACGCGCTGCATTTCACCGTGATGGGGCTGACCACGTTCGTCGGCCCGATGCTCGGCGGAGTCCTGTTGGGCTTCCCGCAGATCGGCCTCGCCCGGCTGTACCTGATCGACGCGGCGACCATGTGCGCGACGATCGGCGCCGCAGTCCGGCTGCCCGCGTTGGGCCAGGCGCTGGCGGGCGGCGGAGCGGCCCAGCACCGCGCGGACGATCTGCCGGGGAAAGTCCGGGGAGCCCTGCGCGCCTTGTTCGAGGGGTTCGCCCATCTGCGCGCGGACCAGATCCTCCTCGCCACCTTTGTCGCCGACCTCATCGCCATGGTCTTCGGGATGCCGAGGGCGCTTTTCCCGGAAATAGCCCACACGGTCCTCGGCGACCCGGTCGCCGGAGGCTCGCATCTGGGCCTCCTGTACGCGGCCGTGCCGGTCGGCGCGTTCCTCGGCGGGCTCTTCTCGGGGTGGGTCCCCCGTGTGCGCCGACAAGGGCTCGCGGTCGTCCTCGCCGTCGGGTTCTGGGGTTTCGGCGTCATCGGGTTCGGGGCCGCGTTGTCCTGGGCGGCTGCCGGGTTCTGGGCAGCGCTCGCCTGTCTCGCCTTCGCGGGCCTCGCCGACGCGTTCTCCAGCGTGTTCCGCTCCACGATGCTCCAGTCGGCCGCGCCTGACGAGTTGCGCGGACGGATGCAGGGCGTGTTCTTCCTCGTGGTCGCGGGCGGCCCGCGCCTCGCCGACATGCTGCACGGCTACGGGTCGACCGTCCTCGGCCCGGCTGCCACGACCACGCTCGGCGGCGTCCTCGTGGTCGTCGGGATCGTTCTTGCCGCGCTCGCCCTCCCCCGTTTCACCGCGTACCGCCGCTGACATTCCCCTCGACGGCCTCAGACGTCCGACGCGGTTGGGGCGCGTCGCCGCCGTCCCGCTCGTGCAGCAGCCTTAAGCTTGTCGCCATGGCCCAACGACGACCCCCTGCGGCAGGCCGCAGGGCGGGCTGGACTATGCGGGCAAGCCGGTAATGCTATGGTTTTAGCCCGCATGGCGCCCCGGGCGCATGCACGTGGCGCAGAACGTCGCTCCTGCGGCCGCCGCGAATTCCCAGGCGAGTTCTATCGGGAGCACAGGAGAGCACAGAGCGCCGACCGAGAGCGCGGCGCTCGCGCACATCCGAGAACGTGCCGGAAGGCACGGGCTTGGCGGCTTCGCCCAGGCCGCCGACCTGAAAGGAAAAGCATGCCGACGCCTCAGCATCACCGCAATCCCGAGCCTGCGCCGGGGACAGAACGAGCGCTCCTATGGAACTGACCCATACCCAGATCCTCTACTACGCCTTCCTGCAGGGGCTGGTCGGCGCGCTCAACCCCTGCGGTTTCGCGATGCTCCCCGCATATCTCTCGCTCGTCGTCCTCGGCGAGGACGTCTCGCAGGCGGGCAGGCAAGCACTGTCCTCGGCGATCCGCGCGCTCGTGGCCACTGCCGCCATGGCGTTGGGCTTCGTCATGGTCTTCGGGTCTTTCGGCCTGCTCTCCGAGTCGCTCTCGTGGCGGATCCAGCACTACCTCCCCGCCGCGACCATCGCCATCGGCACGGCGATGGTCTTGCTCGGGCTGTGGTTCCTCTGGCGGCTGCTGCGCGGCGGTGAAACAATGGTCCGCCTGCCGAGATGGTCCAACGGGACGCCGACGACCCGGCTCAGCTCCATGTTCGGCTACGGCCTCGCGTACGCCGTCTCCTCGTTGTCCTGCGGCTTCGGCTCGTTCGTCACGGTGGTCAGCCTGACGTTCCAGGCCGGGGCGAGCAACCTCGGGCTGCTCGCCTGCTTGGCCTACGCGGGCGGTATGACCGCTGTGGTGGGCTCGCTCGCGATCTCCGCCGCGTTGGCCCACAACGTGGTCGCCACCGGGCTGCGCGCGCTCTTGCCGCATATCAGCAAGATCAGTGCCGTGCTGGTGGTCTTGACCGGGCTGTACGTCGCCTACTACGGCTGGTACGAGTACCGCCTGTTCCAGGCCAGCGGAAACCCGGACAACCGGCTCATCGCCAACGCGCTCGCCGCGCAGGGCTGGCTGGCCGCCGCCGTCAGCTCCTTCTCGCCGTGGGAGTGGGTCGCGATCCTCTTCGTCCTGCTGGCTTTCGCCGGGGTCTGGGCGGTGTTCGTGCGGCTGTGGCGGCCCCGCCCGCTCGTGGCGGAGTCGTCCGCCGCCAGTTCCTAGGCACCGGGCTCCCAGACCCCTGGGGCTTCGGCGGCGCGCCCTTGCTATAACCTCGTGACGCACAACACAGCAAGGGGCACGGCCGCCGGATCGGGAGAACCGGCGCCGACCGGACGGAAAGGCGGCGCGCCATGTCAACGACCAAGAGGTCCGATGTCAAACGTCTCCTCGGAGCCGCCTCCGCCGTCTGGCGGTCGGGGATGCTCCGCCCGCCGGGGCCCCGCGCGGCTGGCAGGCTCCTCTCCGCCTTGTGGACTTTCGGCCCGACCGCCGCTCTTCCCATAGCCGCCGCCGCGGCGCGCTGGCCCGACCGGATCGCCGTGGTCGACGACCACGGCGAGATCAGCTACCGCGACCTCGTCGAGACATCCGTCCGCCTGGCCGAGAAGCTGCGCGCCGCCCATCCCGGGCCCCTCGGGCGGAAAGCCGATTGCGTCGGCGTGCTCTGCCGCAACGGGCGCGGGTTCGTCACCGCCTTGATCGTCGGCTGCCTGCTCGGCAAAGAAGTCGTGCTCATCAACTACGACCTCGCCGCCAAGCAGCTCGGCCCCATCCTCGGCAGGCACGGGGTCGGCCTGCTGCTGCACGACGAGGAGTTCGCCGAGGCGCTGGACTCGATCGGGCACCCATGCCTGCGCGCGGTCCCCGACGCCCCCTTCTCGACCGCCCCCGCCGTCCCCTCCCCGGCAGTCCGCAAACCCGCGTTGGGCCAAGTCGGATTGACCTTGTTGACCTCGGGCACCACCGGCTCGCCCAAAGGCGTGCCTCGGGCGGTCCGCCCAGTCCCCGGCCTCTACGCCGTCGCGTCGGCCATCGACGCCCTCCGGCTGAGAGCCGGACAGGTCGGCGCGGTGACCAGCCCGCTTTTCCACGGCCTCGGATTCGCGGCCGGATTGGGCCTGCTTGCGCTCGGCGACACGCTCATCGTCCATCGCCGCTACACCGCAGAACAGCTCTACCAGGACATCGAGGAGCGGCGGGTCGAAGTCATCATGACCGTGCCGACCATACTCGCGCGCCTCTTGGAGGCGGCGAACGAGACCGACCGGAAACGCGACACCTCGTCCCTCGATCTCGTGCTGTCCGCGGCAGCCCCCCTGCCTGCCGTCGTGGCGCGGGAGTTCATCGCCGAATTCGGCCCGGTCGTGGTCAACGGCTACGGCACCACCGAGGCCGGGATCATCTCCCTCGCGGGCAAGGCCGACCTGGTCGCGGAGCCAGGCACGGTCGGGCCGCCCGTCATCGGGGCGAAGGTCAAAATCTTGCGCCCGGACCGCACCGAGGCCCCGGCGGGCGAGCCGGGGACGATCTTCGTGAAGGGCACCATGGTGTACGCGGGCTACACCCCGGACTCGAGCGCGAACGTGAAAGACAAAGAAGTGCTCGGCGGGTACGTCAGCACCGGGGACGTCGGACATGTGGACGCGGCAGGCCTGCTGTACGTCGACGGCAGGGAGGACGACATGATCGTCTCCGGCGGCGAGAACATCTTCCCCGGCGAAGTGGAGGATGTCTTGCTCGCCCACCCCGAGGTGGCGGACGCGGCCGTGATCGGCGTGCCGGACCAGCAGTTCGGGCAGGTCCTGCGCGCGTTCCTCGTCTTGCGCCACCCCGACCGGCGGATCGATCCGGAGACGTTCAAATCTTTCCTCCGCGAGTCCTTGGAGCGCTACAAGATCCCCAAGCAGTTCTCCGTGCTCGCGGAGCTGCCGCGAAACCCCTCCGGCAAGATTCTGCGGACGCAGCTGTCCGCCTTGCCCTGACTCCTGGCTCCACTGGCACTCTGCTTCAAGGAGTGCTAAAATCCGATGGCATGCCGACCTATTCGTACGCCTGTACCCAGTGCGATAACCGTTTCGACATCGTGCAGTCCTTCTCAGACCTGGCGTTGACCGTCTGCGAACAGTGCCAGGGCCGGTTGCGCAAGGTCTTCGACTCCGTCGGCGTGGTCTTCAAAGGCAGCGGCTTCTACCGCACCGACGCGCGCGGGTCGGGCGGCTCCGAATCTAAGACTTCCGCCAAGAGCTCCACGAAGCCGTCGAGCGAGAGCTCGACCAGCTCCACGAGCACGCCCGCTTCGAGCGGCTCGGCCTCGACCGCCTCGGGCTCCAGCTCCGGAAGCGGCGCCGCCGCGCCTGCCGCGACCAGCTGAATCCCGGCCCGCCGCCACGGCGGCGCCCAATAGCGCCCTCCGCTCCCCTGTGGACGGCGAAACCAGTTGTCCACAATCCTCCCGGGCCGCCGAGGACAGCTGCTCGCCTCGCATAGATTCGGGGGATGGGCATCGCCGCACGCTTCCCCGCATTCGCCGCTTGGCACGCCAGGTTGAGCTGGTGGCGGCTCGTCGCCGCCCGACGGACAGCCGCAGCGCTGCTGCTCCTGCTCGCGGCAGGCTTCGCGGCCAGGGCTCAGCTGCATCCGGGCGAAGTCGCGGTGGCCGTCGCCGCGCACGACCTCAGGCCGGGATCCGCCCTCCTGTCCTCCGACCTCGTCGTCCGCCGTCTCCCGCCCGACCAAGTCCCCGCAGGCGCCTCGGACTCGCCCGAGCAGTTGCTGGGCCGAACAGTCGCGGGCCCCGTGCGAAAAGGCGAGGCGCTGACCGACGCAAGGGTGATCACCCCGAGGCTCGCCCAGCTCGCCACGGCGGTTCCGGACGCGCGAGTCGTCCCGGTCCGGCTCCCCGACCAAGCGCTCGCGGACATGCTCCGGCCCGGAGACGTCGTCGACGTGATCACAGTCCCCCAGCACCAGCCCGGTTCCGCCGAGGAGGCCGTGGCCAAGCAGACCGGGCTCAAACCGCCAGAAGTGCTCGCGCGCGCGGCGGTCGTGGTGCTCGTCTCCGAAACCGGACGCTCACGCGGCGCAGACGGGCGCATCGCGCTCATCGCCATGCCGGACAAGGCCGCGCAGACCGTCGCCGCCGTGACGCTCGTCCAGCCGTTGACATTGTTGCTCCGCTGAACGCCCCGCGTTGCGGAGATTACACCAAGCCGTTGCGATGTCGCGGCTCGACATCAATGCCCTTATTGTCAAATACTGCTAGCGTGGCACTGCCGAGAAAATACTCTCTGCGCTCCCGCCGGTTCCGTGGAAAGGTATCCCCATGCCGCTTTTGAGTGGTTTCAAAAAATTCATTCTCCGAGGCAATGTCGTCGACCTCGCGGTCGCTGTGGTCGTCGGCGCGGCCTTCACCGCCGTCGTCACCGCGTTCACGGCGAAAATCATCGAGCCGCTCATCGCCGCCCTCGGCGGGTCGAAGAGCGTCGACGGCCTGGGCTTCCGCCTCATCAAGGGGAACCCGGCCACTTTCCTGGATTTCGGCGCGGTCATCTCCGCCGTGATCAACTTCGTTCTGGTCGCAGCCATCATCTACTTGTTCGTGGTCCTGCCGATCAACACCCTCAACGAGCGCCGCAAGGCCAAGAACGGCCCGGACCCCGAGGAGCCCGCTTCCGAGCGCGAACTGTTGGAAGAGATCCGCGACCTGCTCGCGAAGCAGTCGAAGCCTTCGTCGCACAGCGCCACGCCGCCGTCCGTCGGCGGGCCGTCCCTGTGACGACCGCGTCCTAAACAACGAGAAGCGCCCCGCCATTTGGCGGGGCGCTTTTCATTTCCACGGAAGTATTGCTCACTGCGCTCTTTACTGTGGCGGGCTCTCCCAGCGGCCGAGAATCTCGCACAGACATCAGCCCAAACCCTGCGGCGCAAGGCGCTCGGCCAGCAGGTCCGCCGCCCGGTCCCCGCATCCGCCCCGCCTCCATGCCTGGCCGCTGCGCACTGCCCACACCGGTCAAGCGGTCAAGCGGTCAAGCGGTCAAGCGGTCAAGCGGTCAAGCGGTCAAGCGGTCAAGCGGTCAAGCGGTCAAGCGGTCAAGCGGTCAAGCGGTCAAGCGGTCAAGCGGTCAAGCGGTCAAAACAACTGTGGCAAGAAAAGAAGCGAGGCCGCCAGCCCCGATGGGC
>NZ_JBOFQF010000023.1:0-71111 GCF_051660745.1 Segniliparus sp.
CGACGTAGACTCTACGTCGCCCGCGCCCGACGGCGTCGGCGAGTCGAACCGCGAGAGGAGATCGAAGCATGCGGCTGGTGTTCGCGGGCAGTCCCGAGGTCGCGGCGGTCTCGCTCGCCAAGATTCTGGACGACGGGGAGCACGAGGTGCTCGCCGTCGTCACCCGCCCGCCCGCCCGCTCCGGGCGGGGCCTTTCCCTCAAACCGTCCCCCGTCGGCGCGCTCGCGGAAGAGCGCGGCCTCCCGGTCTTGACCCCGGCGAGCGCGAAAGACCCGCAGTTCCAGGAGGCGCTGAGCGAGCTCGCGCCGGACTGCGCCCCCATCGTCGGGTACGGGGCGCTGATCCCGCCCGCGTTGCTCTCGGTGCCGAAACACGGCTGGGTGAATGTGCACTTCTCCCTCCTGCCCGCCTGGCGGGGGGCCGCCCCGGCGCAGGCCGCCATCGCGGCAGGCGACGAGATCACCGGCGTGAGCACGTTCCTCTTGGCGGAAGGGCTCGACACCGGGCCGGTGTTCGGCCAGGTCACGGAGAGGATCCGCGACACGGACACGGGAGGGGCGCTATTGGAGCGCCTCGCGGAGTCCGGGGCGCAGCTGCTGGCGGCCACGCTCTCGGGGATCGAAGCGGGCGCGCTCGCGCCTGTGCCGCAGACCGAGGACGGAGCCTCGTACGCCGCGAAGATCTCCGCCGATGACGCGCGCGTGCGCTGGGACCTTCCGGCGCATGTGGTGGACCGGCGGATCCGGGCGATGACGCCCGCGCCGGGGGCGTGGACCCTGTTGCAGGGCAAGCGGCTCAAACTCGGCCCGCTCGCCAAACCGCAGGAGCCGGTCTCTGGCCTCGGGCCTGGCGAGCTTCGGGCGACCAAGTCCGCAGTGCATGTGGGCACGGGATCGGCGGCGCTGGCGCTCGGCGAGGTTCGCCCCGAGGGCAAAGGCGCCATGCGCGCCACCGACTGGGCGCGCGGCGCGCGGCTGGAGCTCGGGGCGAAGTTCGATTAGACCTGGGGAGCCCCAGGCGGATGCATCGCAAGGCGCACCGAGCCGACGCGTACGGAGGCGGTATGGGTACGCGAGGTGAGGAGCAACGCCGCGAGGCGCCGCCTGGACCCCAGAGCTACTTCCACTTGCCGCGCTTGGAGAGGATGTCGACGACCAGCCACAGGGCGGCGATCGCGGCGATAGCGATCAGCCACACGTCCTCGACGTGGCCCTTGTGGTTGCCGATGAGCATCACGAGGAGCGAGCCGATGACGGCGAGCGCGACCCAGCGGTACGTGTTCGGGTACTCGCCGTGCCAGCCCCACTGCCCGGACGGCTCGACCGCGAGGTCCACCTTCGGGGAGTTGTACCAGCGCGCTTGCGCGGGCAACGGCTCGTGCTCGTCGTCGTGTGCGTGGAGGGCGGGCGCTTCGGTCTGCGACATGCGACTAGTGTACTGGGTGTTATGAAGCTGCGTCGAGACATCCCATCGAGATGGAGGAAGCTCCTCTTAGCTGGCCTTATCTCGGCGACGCTCGGGCTGTCGGGATGTTCGCTGCCCTTCCCGGAGAACTCCAACGACTCGGACGGGGTTTTCCCGTACCGGGACCGGGACAACTGCGGCATGACGGTGAAATACGACCTCGCCCCGATCCGGGCGGTGACGCTCACTCCCGGCGCGACCGACCTGCTCGACGCGCTCGGGGTGTCGAAGAGCGTCGTCGCGACCGACCTCGGCCCGGATTTCGCCAAGATCCGCGCGACGAACTCGGACTTCGTGTACGCCGGGACCATGTCAGGGATGGCGGGCCAGGTGCCCGCGCAAGACCCGGTCGCTGGCGGAGCCCCGTTGCGCGACGGGCTGCGGCGCTACGACCACCCGACGCATATCAGCGTCCTGTACTGCCCCGGCCATCTGCAGAACCTCGACGCCGTCTACTTGGAGACCACAATCGTCGGCGATGTCTTCGGCGTGCCGGAAGCCGCAGCGAAGCTGGTCGACGACTGGCGGCGGAGCTTCGACCAGCTGACCGACCAGTTGCGCGGCGCCCCGAGGCCGAGCGTGGTCGTCGTGGACGCCCGGGGGCAGGCTCCGAAGCTGGCCGGACCGGCCTCGCTGGCCCAAACGGTCGTGACATTCGCCGGGGGGGCGAACATCGCCACCGGCTCGGAGCCGTGGATCGACTCCGACTGGGCGGCGATCAAAGCGGCGAAACCCGATGCGATCCTGCTGGTGCAGGGGTCCAAGTCGCCAGCAGACCCGACGCTCGCGCAGAAGGTCAAGAAAATGGGCGGCCTGGACGACGGCTTCTTCGAGGCGGGCCCGAAAGTCTTCGAGCTGGCGCAGTTTTTGGCGAAAACATTGCACCCGGACAAGTTCTAGAGCTGTCGGTTCGGCTGCGGCATCATAGAGCCATGCGCGCAGCCTATGTCGAGAAGCTCGGCCCGGCGGAGAGCATCCGGGTCGGCGAGCTGCCCGCCCCGCGCCCCGGCCAGGGCGAAGCCCTGGTGCGGGTGGCCGCTGTGTCGGTGAATCCGGTGGACGCCTTCGTCCGCTCCGGGCTGTACGCGACAGATGTGCCGTTCCCGTTCGTCATCGGGCGCGACCTTGTCGGGACGGTCCACGAGCTCGGCGAGGGGACGGCGGGTGTTTCCGTCGGCGACCGGGTCTGGAGCTCAAGCCTCGGGCATGCGGGCAGGCAGGGCGCGGCGGCGGAGTTCGCCGTGGCCGCCGCAGACCGGCTCTACCGGTTGCCGGACGGGATCGACCCTGTGGTCGCCGTCGCGGCCGTGCATCCGGGGTCGACGGCGTATTTGGCGGTGCACGAGCACGGGCGGGTCCGCGCGGGGCAGACGGTGCTGGTGGTCGGCGCGGGCGGGAACGTCGGGATGTCGGCCGTCACGATGGCGGCCGAGATCGGAGCGCGCGTGGTCGCGGTGGCTTCCGTCGAGGACGAGCGGCGCTGCCTTGACGCGGGAGCGGCACAGGTCGTGGACCGCCGAGGCGACTGGAAGCGCGTGGTGGCGGACCGGCACGCGGACAGCGTGGACGTGTATATCGACGCGTTCGGCGAGAACGACCTCGAGCTCGCCGTCGGGCTGCTCGCGGCAGGGGGGCGGATCGTGGCGCTGGCGGGCGCGCGCGCCGCCCCGACGCTTCCGCTCGGCAAGCTCTACATGCGCGACGGCGCCGTGATCGGCTTCGTCATCAGCCGCGCGAGCACCGACCAGCTCGCCCGCGCCGCCACGAGGACGGGCGAGCTGCTCGCCGCGGGCGCATTGGTCCCGAAGCGGATCGAGACGTTGCCGCTGTCCGAAGCCGCGCGAGCGCATGCGCTCGTCGAGGCGGGCGGCATGGGCGGGACGCGGCTGGTGCTGCTGCCGTGAGCGGCGGGCTTTCGCGTTTGTAACACGCGGGTCATCTGGGGGTATCTCCGGCGCGGCAGGATGGCCTCTGCCAACGTTCCCGGCGACGAGGAGATTTTTCATGCGCCACGGCGATATCGCTTCGAGCCCCGACACGGTCGGGGTCGCGGTGGTGAACTACAAGATGCCCCGCTTGCACACGAAGGCGGAGGTCGCCGAGAACGCCAGGAAGATCGCGGACATGGTGGTCGGCATGAAACAAGGCCTGCCGGGCATGGACCTGGTCGTCTTCCCCGAGTACTCCACCCAGGGCATCATGTACGACGAGGCGGAGATGTACGCCACCGCCGCCACAGTCCCCGGCGACGAGACGGAGATCTTCGCGAAGGCGTGCCGTGCGGCGAAGACGTGGGGAGTGTTCTCGGTGACCGGCGAACGGCACGAGGAGCATCCGCGCAAACCGCCCTACAACACCCTCGTCCTGATCGACGACACCGGGGCCATCGTGCAGAAGTACCGCAAGATCCTTCCGTGGACCCCGGTCGAGGGCTGGTACCCCGGCGAGCAGACTTATGTCTCCACCGGCCCCAAGGGCTTGCAGATCTCATTGATCATCTGCGACGACGGGAACTACCCCGAGATCTGGCGCGACTGCGCGATGAAGGGGGCGGAGCTGGTGGTCCGCCCGCAGGGCTACATGTATCCGGCCAAGGAGCAGCAGGTCCTCATGTCCAAGGCGATGGCATGGGCGAACAATTGCTATGTGGCCGTCGCGAACGCGACCGGCTTCGACGGCGTGTACTCCTACTTCGGGCATTCCGCGATCATCGGGTTCGACGGGCGAACGCTCGGCGAATGCGGCGAAGAGGAGTACGGGATCCAATACGCCCAGCTGTCGGTCTCCGCGATCCGGGACGCGCGGCGCAACGACCAGTCGCAGAACCACCTCTTCAAGCTCTTGCACCGGGGGTACACCGGGATCCATGCCGCCGGCGAGGGCGACAAGGGGGTCGCGCCGTGCCCCTTCGACTTCTACCACCAGTGGGTCAACGACCCGCAGGCCGCGCAGAAGAACGTCGAGTCTTTCACACGCGACACCATCGGGGTCGCCGACTGCCCGGTGGGGGAGCTCCCGACCAAACCGGCCTGAGCGCGTCCCGGCTCAGCGCGAGGCTTGCCTCGGCTCGCGGGACAATCCCGCGACCACGTGCGCGACCGAGGCCAGCGTGGTGTGCCGGTGCCATCCGGTGAACGAGCGGCCGGAGAAGTCCCGCACGCCGACCTGGTCGGTGATCTCCCAGAAGTCGGCAGCGGCCCGGTGCGTCAGCGAGATGCGCTCGAGCTGCGTCATCGCGCAGAGGCGGCGCGTCGTGGTCAGCCAGAGCTCTGTCGGGCGGCTGCGCTGGCCCACTTGGGTCAACGACATCAAGACCAGGGGGACGTGGCGCCTGGCGATCGCGTCGAGCTCCGGCAGGCCCACCTTGGCCGAGGTGAGCAGGTAGCCCTTGCCCCGGTACACGCAGTGCTCCTCGCGCCTGGAAGCCTTCGCGGCCTGGGCGATCTGCACCGCCGAGGCGGTTTGCCTTGAGAAGCCCGCCAACGCCGGGTCGACCACGACGAGCGGCAGATTCGCCTCGACCCGCGTGGTGACGGAGGCGGCGACCCGCTTGCCGTCCTCCGCGACCGTCGCGAAGTTTTGGCTGGACAGCAGGATCTTCGCCGTGTCATGGGGGCTCACGCCATGCACGTCGTAGACCACCGGCAGGGCCGAGGCCGTGGACCGGAGCGCGGGGGCGAGCTCCTGGTAGCCCGCGATCGCGCATTCCGCCACCGACTCCATCGGGTGGTCGTCCGGGACCCCGGCCTTCAATCGCTGCTCGGCGCTCTGGACCCACTGCTTGTTGAGGTGCAGCCGCCAGCCCATCGGGGCGGCGAGCTGCTCCGATCCGAGCCATGCGCCGATCGCGAGCTGGCCGTGCACCGAGCGGCCCTCGGTGGCGCAGAAGCGGGTCGCGACTCCGACGGAGTGCTTCCCGGCCTTCGGGATGATCATGGAGCGCATCACCCAGGCCGTCGGGGCGAGCGTGCGGGCGGTGTACCGGGCCAGGTCCTCGCGCAGCGGCTGCCAATCCCACGTCGAGCTGTTGATGAAGTGGTGCAGGTTTTGCTCGCCCGCGCCGTCGCCCGCCTGCTTCTCCATCCAGGCGGCGATGTTCCTGGTGGATTTGCGCCCTGGGACGGAGAGCAGGCCTCGGACGTACTCGGCCCCTTTGCCGCGTTGGTCGCTGCGGGGCAGCGAGCTCAGCACCTCGGCGCAGATTTGGGCGATGACTGTCTCGGTCGAATCGGTGAGCAGCGGCGCCGCCTGCTGATCGGGGGTGAGGGCCAACGGAAGAGACATGGCCTGAGCCTCCTTAAGTCCGAGGAAGGTCGCTGATGCGATCCGCAATCCAGGATGGGCCATGGCCATCGCAGGGGGTAGGTGCCGGCGCTACACAACTTCGCCTGGAAATGAGCGTCCCGCACCACCGGTCCGGCGTCTGCCGCCAAGACCTCGATCGGCGGACCTGACGAACTTTCGGCGGACTGATGAATCAATGGTCCGGTGATCCCTGCTGGCACTGGAGCGGGGACAGGATGAGTCTTGGCCGCAGCGCGCGGCGGGCCGCGGAGCCCATCCCTGAAGTGGCCGAATGAGCATTTCGAAACAGAGAGGAAACGCCGGATGTTGAGCAGGCGAACCGCGTTGGCGGGCGGCCTCGCGCTGGGCGTGGGCGCCCTCGCCGCTCATTCCGGCCTGCGCCTGGCGTTTCGCCCCGAGACGGCGGCGGCCCCAGTCGTCGAGACCGTCTCGGGTTCGATACGCGGCGGCAGGGACGGCTCGGTCCTCTCCTTTCTCGGCGTCCCGTACGCAGGAGCGCCAGTCGGCGAGCTCCGGTTCCGCTCGCCGCAGCCCGTGCGGCCGTGGACGGGCGTCCGCGACGCCGTGGCGGTCGGCCCGCAATTCCTGCAGTTCGCGCGCTCGGACAACGAGCAGGAGGACGCGCTCACGGCCAACGTGTGGACTCCGGCGGTCGAGGGCAGGGCTCCCGTCCTCCTCTATATCCACGGCGGCGGATGGATGGCGGGCAGCGGCGGTTTGCCGGTGTACCACGGCGCGCAGCTCGCCCAGCGGACCGGCTGCGTCGTGGCCACCTTCAACTACCGGCTCGGAGCGTTCGGGTTCTGCGCGCACCCCGAACTCACGGACCCCGAGACCGGGCAGGACGGCAACTGGGGGCTCGCCGACCAGATGGCGGCCCTGCGCTGGGTCGTCGAGAACATCGCGTCGTTCGGCGGCGACCCGGCGAACATCACGCTCGCAGGCACCTCCGCAGGCGGCGCCAGCACATGGCAGCTCGCGGTCCACCCGCGCTCCGCCGCGCTCGTGCGCCGGGCTGTCGCGATCAGCCCCGCGCATATTTGGGGCCCGTACAACAGCCTGCGCCGCGACGACGGCCCCCGTGTCTTCGACGCGGCCGCAGCCGAGTTCGGCGTCACGGTCCCAGGGCTGCGGAGCGTGCCCGCCCCGGCGCTGCGGGATTGGTGGGACGGGGCGTTCCGCCGCCCCATCGGCGAGCGCGTCGTGCAAAGCGGGCGGCGCCACCGAGGCTCCATCGCGGGCGACGAGCTTTTCCCCGCACAAGACGGGGAGGCCCCGGCTCCGAGGATTCCCATGATGGTCGTCCACACCTCGACCGAGGGGTCGTTCTTCACCGAGCCGGACTATATCCTCCCGGTCCCGCCGCCGCAGGACGAAGCCGAGCTGGTGGAGCGGTTCGACAGCACGCTCCGCGAGGCGTTGCCGACGGTCTCGGCCGCCGAAGCCGCCGACGGCCTGGCCGCGTACCGCTCGGCCGCCCGCAACGAGGGCCGCCCGGACGATCCGCTCTCCCTGTGGAGCGAGATCGTCGGCGACGCGATGGTCCGGCACCAAACCTTGCGGATCGCCCAACGCGCGGCGGGGGAGAAGGCCGCCCCGATCTGGGTCATGGAGTACGCGCACCCGGTGCAGGCGCCGTGGCATGGGACGCCGCACGAGGCGACGTCGCCGTTCCTCTTCGGCACGTACCGCGATTGGGGGCTCGCTGAGAAATACGGCGCGGGCGAGGTGGAGCGCCGGGTCTCGGAGACCTTCATGGATCTGGTCGGGTCGTTCGCGAAGACCTCGGAGCCTGCCTGCGCGGCGGCGGCGCATTGGCCCGCCTTCACCGCCGAGGACCAGCGGACCCTCGTGGTCGGGGGCCCGGACCTCGCAAGAGCAGGCGTTCCGACGAAAACCGACCAGCTGGCCTTCCTCGACCATCTGGGTTGGGGCAGCTGCGCCGTGTGATCCAAACCATGTGAGCCCAAAACCGAATGCCGACGAATTTCCCGAAGACCCGAACAAAGACCCGGAAGGAACCAGAGCGATGCCTCTCGCAACCAAGGAATTAAGCCTGAAACCAGCCCTGCAGCAGCCTGCGTGGGAGGACGAGGACCACATCGCGGAAGTGCGCGAGGAGCTTTCCGGCTTCCCCGCGCTGGTCGGCGCGGACGAGGTGCGCACACTCCGCGAGCTGCTCGTCACCGTCGCCCAAGGCCGGGCCAACATCGTCCAAGCGGGCGACTGCGCGGAGGACCTCGCGGAATCCACCGCAGGCCATGTCGCGCGCAAGGTCGGCATGCTGAGCATGCTCGCTGGCACGATGCGGATGACGAACCACAAGCCGGTGCTGCGCGTCGGGCGGATCGCGGGCCAGTACTCCAAGCCTCGGTCCAACCCCGTCGAGACGGTGGACGGCGTCGAGCTGCCGGTGTTCCGGGGCCAGATGGTGAACGGCCAGGCCCCGAACGCCTCGGACCGCAGGCCCGACCCCACGCGGCTGCTGTCCGGCTACTGGGCGGCGAACCGGGTGCTGCACCACCTCGGCTGGCGGCGCCCGTCCTCCATCGCGATCATCGAGCCGCCGGTGTGGACGAGCCACGAGGCGCTCCTTTTGGACTACGAGCTGCCCGCGCTCCGGCGCGACGCGGAGGGCAGTCTGGTGCTCACCTCCACGCACTGGCCGTGGGTGGGCGACCGCACGCGGGACGTCGACGGCCCGCACATCTCCCTGCTTTCCCGGATCTCGAATCCGGTCGCCTGCAAGGTGGGCCCGTCGATGACGGTCGACGAGCTCCTGGAGCTGGCGGAGCGCCTCGACCCCGAGCGGACGCCCGGCAGGCTCACCTTCATCTCCCGGATGGGGGCGAAGAACATCGCCGACAAGCTCGGCCTGCTCGTGGAGGCGGTCGCCGAGGCGGGGCATCCGGTGATCTGGCTGTGCGACCCGATGCACGGGAACACCACGACCGCGCCGAACGGCCTGAAGACCAGGTACCTCGTGAACGTCCTCGCCGAGGTCCGCGCGTTCCGCGCGATTGTCGCGGAGCACGGGGGCGTCGCGGGCGGCCTGCATCTGGAGGCCACCCCGGAGGACGCGCTGGAGTGCGTGCTCGACGGAGAGGCCGCCGCCGGGTCCGAGTTCGGCGAGAAGTACCGGTCGCTCTGCGACCCCCGCCTGAACCTGGCCCAGGCGCTTGAGGTGGTGCGGGCGTGGTGAGCACCGACAACCCAGGACAAGAAGGCTCCGAGGGGCAGGAAGTCGCCATCGTCACCGGAGCCGCGGGCGGCATGGGCGCGGCGGTCGCCCAGCGGCTCGCCGAGGACGGACTGGCCGTGGTCGCGGCGGACGCCAACGCCGAGGGCTTGGCGGAAACTGTCGCGAAACTGCGCGCGGACGGCCATCTCGTCCATGCCAAGCCGCTGGACCTGCGCTCCGCCGAGGCGGTGGAGCGCCTCGTGGAGGAGTCCGAGGCGATCGGACCGGTCCGATCGCTGGTGAACGCCGCAGGGGTGCTGCGGATGGGGCCGACGGTCGACTTCTCCGACGAGGACTGGGCCGCCACGTTCGACGTGAACGTCACCGGGACTTTCCGCGTCTCACGGGCCGTGGCCCGGCGGATGATCCCGCGCGGACGCGGCGGGATCGTGTCGGTCGCCTCGAACGCCGCCTTGGTGGCGCGCAAGAACATGGCGGCGTACGGCGCGTCGAAGGCCGCGATGGAGTCGTTCACGAAGTCGCTCGGCCTTGAGCTCGCCGACTACGGGATCCGCTGCAACGTCATCGCGCCGGGATCGACCGAGTCGCCGATGCTCCGCGCGATGCTCGGGCCGTCGAACGAGGCGGTGATCACCGGCAACCTCGCCGACCACAAGACCGGCATCCCGCTGCGCAAGGTCGCGCAGCCCGCCGATATCGCGAACGCCGCCGCGTTCCTGCTCTCCGACGCCGCCGCGCACATCACCATGCACACCTTGGTGGTCGACGGCGGCGCGACGTTAGGCGTGTGACATGGGAACACAGGTTTTAGAGAAGCCGGGCATCCCCGCGATCGAGCCGTACGCCTTGCCGCAGGAGCGGGACTTGCCGCGCAACATCGCGCGATGGACGGCGGACCCGGAGCGGGCCGTCCTGCTCCTGCACGACATGCAGCGCTATTTCCTCGCGCCTTTCCCGGAGCCGCTGCGCTCGGAGCTCGTCGCGAACGCTGCGGAGCTGCGCGAACGCTTCGCGGACAACGGGGCCCAGGTCGCGTACACCGCGCAGCCCGGCTCGATGAGCCCGCAGGAGCGGGGCTTGCTCAACGACTTCTGGGGCCCGGGCATGAAGGTGGACCCGGAGCACCGCGCGGTGGTCGACGAGCTGGCCCCGAGGCCGGGGGACTGGCTCCTGACGAAGTGGCGCTACAGCGCGTTCCACCGCAACGACCTGCTGGCGCGGATGCGCGCGGCAGGCCGCGACCAGCTCGTGGTCTGCGGCGTGTACGCGCACGTCGGCGTGCTCATGACGTGCGTCGAGGCTTTCACCAACGACATCGAGACATTCCTGGTCGCGGACGCGATCGCGGACTTCGACCGCGAGTCCCACGACCTCGCCGTCTCGTACGCGGCCAAGCGCTGCGCGGTGGTCGCCACCGCCGGCAGACTGCTCTAAAGAGAAAGAATGGTGCTATGAGCGAAGCCCCGCTCGACCTCGTCTTCGGCGAGACCGAGCTCCTCGACCTCGTCTTCGGCGAGAATCCGCCGCCGTTCGCGGTGCTGTCCCGACCCGAGTCCTTGGGCCCGGACCGGCTCGACGTCCTCGTCGGCGAGATGGCCGCCGTCGGCTCCCTCGCCGACTTGCCGCTCCCCGAGCCGGGCCAGGGGGTGCCCGGCCAGCACGACCTCTTGGCGCTGGTCCCGTACCGGCAGATCGCCGAGCGCGGCTTCGAGGCAACGGACGACGGCGCGCCGCTCTTGGCGATGCGGGTCGCGTCCCAGTCCGTCGTGCCCGCCGACGCGTTCCTGCGCCGGGTGCGCCCTGCCGAGCTCGAACTGGCCGACGGCGAGTTCGACTTGGACGACGAGCAGTACGCGGCTGGCGTGCGGCGGATCATCGACGAGGAGATCGGGCAGGGCGCGGGGGCGAACTTCGTCTTCAAACGCACCTTCGTCGGCCATCTGCGCCGCTACTCGACCGCGACGGCGCTCGCGATCTACCGCAGGCTCCTCTTGCTGGAGCGCGGGGCGTACTGGACCTTCCTGGTGCACACCGGGGAGGAGACGTTCATCGGCGCGACCCCGGAGCGCCACATCAGCGTGAACAACTCGGTCGCGGTGATGAACCCGATCAGCGGCACCTACCGGTACCCGGCCGAGGGGCCGACCTTGGAAGGGGTGCTGAGCTTCCTCGACGACGTGAAAGAGACCGACGAGCTCTACATGGTGGTGGACGAGGAGCTGAAGATGATGGCGCGGATCTGCCCCGAGGGCGGCCGCGCGCAGGGCCCGTTCCTGAAGGAGATGGCCCGCCTCGCCCACACCGAGTACCTGATCACGGGGAACACCGACGTGGATCCGAGGACCATCCTGCGCGAGACGATGTTCGCGCCGACGGTGACCGGCAGCCCGCTCGAGTCGGCCTGCCGGGTCATCGCCCGCCACGAGCCGAACGGCAGGCGCTACTACAGCGGCGTGGTCGCGCTCTTCGGCGCCGACCAGCTCGGCGGACGGGCGTTGGACTCCTCGATCCTGATCCGGACGGCGGAGATCGACAAGACGGGCAGGCTGGCGTTCGGCACCGGGGCGACCATTGTGCGCCACTCGTGCCCGCTCGGCGAGGTCGCCGAGACCCGTGGCAAAGCCGCAGGCTTCCTGGCCGCCCTCACTGGCGACACGCGCCAGAGCCTGAGCGCCCATCCGGAGGTCGTCGCCGCCCTCGCGAAGCGCAACAGCGACATCGGCGACTTCTGGCTCCGCCAGGAGGAGCTGCTCGCCGGGGCAGCCAGCCATCCCCGCCACGGGCTCTTCGCCGGGCGTTCGGCGATCATGGTGGACGCTGAGGACAACTTCACCTCGATGATCGCCTTGCAGCTGCGCGCGCTCGGCCTGTCGGTTGACTTGATGCGCTTCGACGAGACGGCGGGCTTCGGCGACCGGCTCTCCTCCGGCCGGTACGACCTGGTCGTCATGGGGCCGGGGCCGGGCGATCCGACCTCGCAGACCGATCCGAAGATCGCCGTCATGCGCTCGCTCATGGCCGAGGCTCGGCTGTCCGAGCTGCCGGTTCTCGCGGTGTGCCTGTCCCACCAGGTCCTCTGCGGCCATCTGGGCCTCCCGCTCGTGCGCAGGGCTTCCCCGAACCAGGGCAAGCAGTTGGACATCGACCTGTTCGGCCAGCAGCGCACGGTCGGTTTCTACAACGCCTACACAGCCCAGCTGCCGCAGTGGCTCCCCGCGCAGGCACAGGGGCTTGAGCTGGCGGCGGACCCCGAGACCGGCTATGTGCACGCGCTGCGCGGGCCCCGGCTGGCGTCGGTGCAGTTCCACCCCGAATCGGTGCTCACCCAAGACGGCGTCGGGATTTTCGCCGACCTCCTGTCGGGGCTGTTGGCGAAGGCCGAGCCTGTCGTCGAGCTCTCCGTCGTCCGAGCCGCCGAGGGAGGGCTGGCGGAGAATCCGCTCGTGCGGTAGTTTCTCCGCCATGGCCCCTGTGGAGCGGAGCCTCCGCAGCGCGTTGGCGCGCGCATGACGTCCGGCGACAAGGCGATCACCGAGGCGTACTCCGCGAACGCGGATTTCTGGGTGAAGGTCATCCGCGAGCGGCGCGACAAATACCAGACGGATCTGGTCGACCGGGCGCTTTTGGCCGCGGTCGGCCCGTGCGAGGGCCGGGTCTTCCTCGACGCCGGGTGCGGCGAGGGGTATTTCTCCCGGATGCTGGCGGCGCGGGGCGCCGCCCGAGTCCATGGCGTGGACTCCTGCCCCGAGCTGGTGGACGCGGCCCGGTCGTTCGCGGGCGAAGACGCGTCGCGGACCGCCTACCACCTCGCCGACGCGGCCGCCCTGCCGTTGCCAGACGGCGCGGTGGACGTGGTCGTGGCGAACCGGCTGCCGCATGGGCTCGACGATCCGGGCAAGCGGTTCCACGAGTTCGCCAGGGTGCTCCGGCCGGGCGGGCTGCTGGTGTTCCTGGCATTGCACCCGTGCTTCTACACCGCGCGAGGCGCGGCGGACCCGCTTTCGGCGCAGGAGTATTTCGCCCCCCGGCTCGTCGTGCAGCACTTCGACGTGGACGGGATGGTCTCCCCGCAGCCGTCGGTGCAGCGGTTCTTCTCGCTGGAGGAGCACACGTCCTTCCTCTTCGACGCGGGCTTCCACATCGTCGGGCTCTGCGAGCCGAGGCCGACGCAGGACCAGGTCGCGAGGGACCAGTGGTGGCGGGAGCACTTCACGCGCCCGTTGTTCTTGCTGCTGAGCTGCAGGCGCGACGGCGCAGAAGGCAGCAGGCCCGGCCCCTAGCGGACCCAGGCGCGCACGGCGAGGGCGGCGCAGAGCGACGCGGAGGCCGCGATCCAGAGCGCGCCGAGCCCCAGATGCAGGTAGGAGAGGGCCCCGAGCACGCCGCCGGCCGTCAGTCCGCACCAGAGCAGCAAGTATCGCGCCCAGATCCGGTTCGGCTCGCCGAAGAGGGCGCGGGTGAGGTGCTGGCCGATCTTCACGAGGGTGCCGGTCATATAGGTCACGCCGAGGCTGACTTCGCCGCCGCGCTCGAACACGGCGTTCTCCGCGCCCATCGCCGTGGCAAGGAGCGGGGGCGCGAGGAAGACGGCCAAGTGCAGCGTGTGCAGGCTCGCGGCGAGGACGAGCAGTGCGGTGACCAAGGAGAGGACGGCGAGGCGCCGTGCGCGCGGGACGAGCCGGGACACGGACGAGCCTGCGACGACCCCGCAGACAAAGGCGAAGATCAGCCCGGCGGCGAGCTCTGCCTGGCGCCAGTCGAGATTGGCGGCCCCCACCGCCGCCCTGGTGGTGTTCCCGTTCATGAAAGAGACGAAATATCCGCCGAGATAGACGTAGCCGGTCGCGTCGACGAACCCCGCCAGCCCAGTGAGGGCAGTGGCGAGCGCGATCTCTTGTTTCGAGTGGCTGAGCATGGGAGACGCCCAGACTGCCACAGCCACAGGCAGGGCGCAATCACACCGCCGAGGGCGGCGCCCGGCCCGACAATCCGGCGACCAGGGGGAGATGCTTTAGGCTTTGCCCATGACCACCCGTGTGCTCATCCTGGGCTCGACCGGCTCTATCGGGACCCAAGCCCTCGATGTGATCGCCCGCCACCGGGACAGGTTCGAAGTGGCAGGCCTCGCCGCCGGCGGCGCCCGCGCCGGGCTCCTGGCGGAGCAGGCCGCCGAATTCCAGGTCTCCCGCACGGCGACCGGGGCCGACGGGCTCGACGCGGTGTTGCGCCTGATCCGGGAGGCCGAAGCCGACGTGGTGCTCAACGCCATGGTCGGGGCGGTGGGCCTGCGGCCGACCGTCGAAGCGCTCGAGACCGGGGCGCGGGTGGCGCTCGCGAACAAGGAATCGCTGATCGCGGGCGGTCCGGTGGTGACCGAGCTGGCGAAGCCGGGCCAGCTGGTCCCGGTGGACTCCGAGCACTCCGCCCTCGCCCAATGCCTGCGCTCCGGGGCGGCGCAGGAGGTGGCGAGCCTCGTGCTCACCGCCTCGGGCGGGCCGTTCCGGGGGTTCTCCCGCGAGCGGCTGGACGCGGTCACCCCCGAGCAGGCGGGCAAGCACCCGACCTGGTCGATGGGCCCGATGAACACGCTGAACTCCGCCACGTTGGTCAACAAGGGCCTCGAGCTCCTCGAAGCGCATTACCTGTTCGAGCTGCCATGCGATCGGATCGAGGTCACGGTCCATCCCCAGTCGGTTGTGCATTCCATGGCGACATTCGTCGACGGCTCCACAATCGCCCAGGCGAGCCCGCCGGACATGCGCCTGCCCATCGCGCTGGCGCTCGGCTGGCCTGACCGGCTGTCGGACGTGATCCGCCCCGTGGACTTCGCGGCCTCGCACACGTGGACCTTCGAGCCGGTGGACGACGCGGTCTTCCCCGCCGTGCGGCTCGCGCGGGAGGCGGGCAAGGGCGGGGGCTCGCTCCCCGCCGTCTACAACGCGGCGAACGAGGAGGCGGCGGCCGCGTTCCTGGCCGAAAAGCTCCGGTTCCCGCAGATCGCCGAGGTCATCGAGGAGGTTCTGGCGAGAGGGCCGCAGTGGTCCGCGAAGCCGGGTACGCTTGAGGAAGCGCTCGAAGCGGACCGGTGGGCCCGTGTCGCCGCGCAAAACATTCTTGCCGAGAAGGAGTAGGGCCCGCGTTGTTCGTCTTTGGAGTGGTGCTCTTCGCGCTCGGTATCCTCGCCTCCGTCGCGTGGCACGAATGCGGGCATATGTGGGCGGCGCTCGCGACCGGGATGAAGGTCAGGCGGTACTTCGTCGGTTTCGGCCCCAAGATCTGGTCGGTCAAGCGCGGCGAGACGGAGTACGGCCTCAAGGCCATTCCGGCAGGCGGGTTCTGCGACATCGCCGGGATGACGGCGGCGGACGAGCTCGCCCCGGACGAGGAAGACCGGGCGATGTGGAAGCAGAAGCCGTGGAAGCGGGTCTTCGTGCTCGCCGCCGGTCCCGCGATGAACCTCGTCCTCGGCGTCGTCTTGCTCTACGGGGTCGCGTTGGTCTGGGGCCTGCCGGGCTCGGGTGCCAGCGTGCCCAGATTGGGCTGCGTCGCGCCGACACAGCTCTCGGAGAAGGAGCTCGCCCCCTGCGCAGGCGAAGGCCCCGCCCAACGCGCGGGCATGCGGCCGGGGGACGTCATCACCGCCGTGAACGGGACTGCGGTCGCGGATCCGGGGGCGACGACCAAGGCCATCGCGGGCTCGGCCGGGCCGGTGCGGTTCGACGTGCTGCGCGACGGGCAGAAGCTGTCGTTCGAGGTGCAGCCGCAGCGGGTCTCGTGGTTCGACGTCGACCCGGCCACCGGGGAGTACCGGCGCGACCCGGCCACCGGCAAGCCGCTCTTCCGCGAGATGAGCAAGGTCGGCGTGAGCGTGGAAGCGGTCACCGTGCGCTACAACCCGGCGACCGCGGTGCCCGGGACGTTCGCGTTCACCGGCGTGGTGTTCGAGAAGACCTGGGAAGGGGTCGTGAAGATCCCGTCCAAGGTCGGCGCGCTGGTGCATTCGCTCAGCGGCGGGAAACGCGATCCGGAGACCCCGATGAGCGTGGTCGGCGCGAGCCGCATCGGCGGGGAGCTCGCCGAGCACGCCGACGAGTACAAAGGCGTGTGGCCGACCTTCGTTTTCCTCCTGGCCAGCCTGAACTTCGTCCTCGCCATGGTGAACCTGCTGCCGCTCGTGCCGTTCGACGGCGGGCACATCGCGGTGATCGCATACGAGAAGGCCCGCGACACTGTCCGACGCCTTCGCGGCCAAGCGGCGGGGGCCCCGGTGGACTACCTCAAACTCGCCCCCGCGACGTACGTGGTGCTCGCGGTCGTCGGCGTCTACATGGTGCTCGTGCTGGCGGCGGACATCGTCAACCCGATCAGCCTCTTCCAGAAGTGAGGCTCGGCGAGACTGCTCGCGAGACGGCTAGACTGGTCGCATGACTTCCGTGCAACTCGGCATGCCCGCCCCGCCCGCGCAGGTGCTCGCCCCGCGCAGGCAGACCCGGCAGCTCAAGCTCGGCGCGGTCGGGGTGGGCAGCGGCTCCCCGGTGTCCGTGCAGTCGATGACCACGACCAAGACGCATGACGTGAACACGACCCTGCAGCAGATCGCAGAGCTCACCGCGGCGGGCTGCGACATCGTCCGGGTCGCCTGTCCGCGACAGGAGGACGCCGACGCGCTGTCCGCCATCGCGAAGAAGAGCCAGATCCCGGTGATCGCGGACATCCATTTCCAGCCGCGCTACATCTTCGCCGCCATCGACGCGGGCTGCGCCGGGGTGCGGGTGAACCCCGGCAACATCAAAGAATTCGACGGACGGGTGAAAGAGGTGGCCCAGGCCGCCGCGGCGGCGCATGTGCCGATCCGCATCGGGGTGAACGCGGGCTCCCTCGACCCCCGGTTGCTCGCCAAATACGGCAAGGCCACCCCGGAGGCGCTGGTGGAGTCGGCGCTGTGGGAGGCGGGCCTCTTTGCGGAGCACGGTTTTTTCGACCTCAAGATCTCGGTCAAGCACAACGACCCGGTGACCATGGTCCGCGCCTACGAGCTGCTGGCCGAGCAATGCGACTACCCCCTGCACCTCGGCGTGACCGAGGCGGGCCCGGCGTTCCAGGGGACCATCAAGTCCGCCGTGGCGTTCGGCGTGCTGCTCGGCAAGGGCATCGGCGACACCATCCGGGTCTCGCTCTCCGCGCCTCCGGTGGAGGAGGTGAAGGTCGGCCAGCAGATCCTGCAGTCCCTCGGCCTGAAGGAGCGCACCCTGGAGATCGTCTCCTGTCCGAGCTGCGGGCGCGCCCAGGTGGACGTGTACACGTTGGCGGAGCAGGTCACAGCGGGCCTGGAGGGGATCGAGATCCCGCTCAGGGTCGCGGTGATGGGCTGCGTGGTCAACGGTCCGGGCGAGGCGAGGGAGGCGGACCTCGGCGTCGCGTCCGGCAACGGCAGGGGACAGATTTTCGTCAAGGGCGAAGTCATCAAGACCGTGCCGGAGCACCTCATCGTCGAAACGCTCATCGAAGAGGCGCTGCGCATCGCCGAGGAATCCGCGCTCGGGCACGGCGCCCCTGAAGTCACTGTGAGCTAGTCCGCCGTCCAAATCGCGATCTGCCGCGTTGTCGGCTCCTCGTGTACACGGCTCGTTCCTCGCTTTTCCCCGTACTCCCCCGCAAGCGGGAGGTGCCCCCAGTCGTCGCCTGCCGCCTTGCATCCCATCGATTTGGAAGCCGGATGTCACAACAAGGTCACGCCGCCTCGGTGCGCCTTACCCGGCAAGTCTGGCAAAAGGCTTACCATCTGCGGTTATGCGGAGTTCTTGGTATCGAGTGGCGGCGCTTGCGCTGGCGACGCTCCTGCCGGTGGGCATGGCCGCCTGCACCCCGAAACCGGTCGGCCCGAATCCGGCGGCGCTGAAATTCCTCGGCCTGCTCGCGAAGCACCAGACGCGCGACGCGGCGGACCAGACCGACTTCCCGGACCGCGCCGCGCGCGCCATCGAGCAGATGTGGGACGGGCTCCAGGCGCAGGCGTTGACCACGAGGATCGGCGAAGCCGAGATCAGCGGCGACACCGCGCGGGTCGGCTACCACTACGAGTGGAGCCTGCCGAAGGGGCGGACGTGGGCCTACGACGGGAAGCTGCACCTCGGCAAGTTCCAGGGCGAGTGGCGGGTGCTGTGGACGAACACGGACATGCACCCCAAGCTCGGCGACACCCAACGGGTGGCGCTGCGCTCCACGCCGCCCCCGAGGGCTTCCGTCATCGACAGCGCGGGCTCGCCGCTCCTGGTGCCGGGTACGGTGACCCGTATCCTCTTCACCCCCAGAGACGTGCGTCTGCCGGACACTGTCACCTCGGTCGCCCGCCGTATTGTCGACGCTCTCGGGGATCTCGCGCCGCCGGGCCTGACCGGCCAAGCCCTCGCCGAGCAGGCGACCGCTGCGGGCAAAGGGGCGTACGGCGTCGCCTTGCTCCCGAACGACAAGGCGAAACCGGTCCTCGACAAGATCGGCGGCATCACCGGGGTGGGCTTCAACCAGCAGTACGACCTCGTGCCCACCGATGCGAATTTCGCGCCCCAACTGGTCGGCCAAGTGAAGAAGCAAGCGCTGGACGAGGTGGACGGCAAGGCGGGCTGGCGCGTGGTCACGGTGAGCGCGGAGGGCGTGGAGTTCGACGTGCTGCACGAGACGGCGCCGCAGCCGTCGCCCGCGATCACCCTGAGCGTGGACCGGCGGATGCAGGAGGCGGCGCAGCACGCCGTCGACAGCCGGGGCCTTGAGACCATGATGGTGGTGATCCAGCCGTCCACCGGGCACATCCTCGCCGTCGCGCAGAACCACGCCGCAGACGGCCTTGGCATGCTCGCGACCGAGGGGCAGTACCCGCCTGGCTCCACTTTCAAGATCATCACTGCGAGCGCCGCGATGCAGCAGGGCGTCGCGACCCCGGAGTCGTACGTCGGCTGCCCGGGCCGGGTGGACATCGGCCAGCGCAGCGTCCCGAACGAGAACGAGTTCAGCCTCGGCACGGTGCCGATGCGCACGGCGTTCGCGCACTCCTGCAACACCACGTTCGCGAAGCTCGCGAGCGAGATGGCTCCGGACGCGCTGACGAGGGCGGCGGCCTCCCTCGGGCTCGGTGAGGACTACCGGATCCCAGGCCTGACGACGGTCTCGGGATCGGTGCCGCAGGCGGACGACCTCACCGTTCGCACCGAAGACGGCTTCGGGCAGGGCATGGTGACGGTCAGCCCCTTCGGGATGGCGGTCGTGGCCGCGACCGTCGCGCACGGATCGCCGGTGACCCCTGTGTTCCGGCTCGACTCCCAGACCCAAGTCTCCGGGGAGCGCCCCGAGCTGAGCCCGAGCATCGTCGACGGGCTTCGGCCCATGATGCGCCAGGTGGTCACGGCGGGCACTGCGACGCACATCGCCGACTGCGGAGAGGTGTATGGGAAGACCGGCGAGGCCGAGATCGACGGCGGGTCGCACGCGTGGTTCGTCGGGTACCGGGGGGATCTCGCATTCGCGACGCTCGTCGTCCGGGGCGGCAGCTCGGAATCGGCCGTCGCGGTGACGAAGCTGTTCCTCAAGAGCGTCCCCGACGGCAACCTGTAGCGCCCGTCGAGCCGGAGAGCGGCGGGCCGGTCCGCGCGCAGTCTTCGCCAGGCGGCGAAGGCTGAGTACACTGAAATGCTATGACGACCGCTACTCGCAAACCGCTCCGGCCCGGCAAGCCGAGTCCGATCTTGACCGTTCCGGACGCCATCGTGAAACCGGAGTACGTGTGGAAGCCCACCGCGAAGGAAGGCAGCGAGCCCTGGGTCCAGACCGAGGAGACGATCGCCGCCGTGCGGGTCGCCTCGAAGATCGCCGCAGGCGCTCTCGCGGCAGCGGGCGCGGCGGTGCGCCCCGGGATCCGCACCGACGAGCTGGACCGGATCGCCCACGACTACATGGTGGACCACGGCGCCTACCCGTCGACCTTGGGCTATAAAAGCTTCCCCAAGTCCAGCTGCGTGTCCCTCAACGAGGTGATCTGCCACGGCATCCCCGACTCGACAGTGGTCGAGGACGGCGACATCGTGAACATCGACGTGACCGCGTATATCGACGGCGCGCACGGCGACACCTGCGCGACATTCCTCGCGGGCGAGGTCTCGGACGAGGCCCGCCAACTGGTGGACGTGGCGCGCGAGGCCCGCGACCGGGGGATCAGGGCGGTCAAACCCGGCAGGGAGCTCAACGTGGTCGGCCGGGTCATCGAGGCGTACGCGTCGCGGTTCGGCTACAACACGGTCCGGGATTTCACCGGCCACGGCATCGGGACGACCTTCCACAACGGGCTGTCCGTGCTGCACTACGACGCGCCGCACGTCACAACGGTCATCGAGCCCGGCATGGTCTTCACCGTCGAGCCGATGATCAACGCGGGCGCCCTCGACTACGAGATCTGGCCGGACCGTTGGACCGTGGTGACCAAGGACAAGAAATGGTCCGCCCAGTTCGAGCACACGGTGCTTGTGACCAAGGACGGCGTGGAAGTCCTGACGGAGATGCCGCTGGCCCCCTGACGGCGATCTGCCGTCACTCCGCTAGGAGTTCGAGGACAAGGGCCTCGTCGTCCACGTCGTCGGGCCACCCGGGGTACTCCGGCGGCGTGTTGCCGAACGCCGGGCAGCGGCTTTGGTGCTCGCACCACTTGCACAACGGCCCGGGATTGGCGCGGAAGTCGCCGGTCCGCCCGGCGGCCTGGATCGCCCGCCAGATGGCGACGAGGGTGCGGCTGAACCGTTCGAGCTCGTCGGGGTCGGGCTCGTAGGTGAGCGTGTCCCCGGACCCCAGGTACATCAGGCGCAGCTCGCTCGGCACGATGTCGCGCAGCTTCCACAGCGCCAAGGCGTAGAACTTCATCTGGAACAGCGCCTTGGCCTCGTAGAGGTCTCCGGGGGCGCGGCCGGTCTTGTAGTCCACCACGCGGAGCGCGCCGTCGGCGAGCTCGTCCACCCGGTCGACGAACCCGCGCAGGGGCACGTCCGGCGCCAAGTCGACCTCCACCCGCAGCTCGCACGCGCTCGGCGTGACCCCGGCAGGGTCCTCCAGGGCGAAGTAGCCCGCGAGCAGTGTCTTGGACTGCTCGAACAGTTGGGCCAGCCCGCGCTCGTCCAGGTCGAGCCTGCTGTCCTCGGGCATCTCGCCCGAGACCCGCTCCCACGATGGCGCGACGAGCCCGTGCGCGGCCTCCAAGGTCCGCGATTCGGCGGGCAGCGCGAGGAGCTCTTCGAGCGCGGCGTGCACGAGCGTCCCCCGGACCATCGCGAGGGTCGGCGGCTGGGGGATGCGGTCGATGGCGCGCAAACGGTACAGGAGCGGGCACTGGCGGAAATCGCTCGCCCGCGAGGGGGAGAGCGCCAGTCGTCTGCCCGGCGGGCGGCTGTCGGACGCGGGCGGGACAGCGGGTTTCGTCATAGCTTGAGCCTAGCGAGGCGGTCTGACAGGCACAGGCCGAGCGTCCGGTTCCGATGGAACCGAGGGAGGGCCGGGCGCGTCTAAAGAAACCGTGCGGAGAGAAACGGCGGCGCGGAGAACGATGGGCGGGGCGCTCGGCCCGGTGGCGGCTGTCGTCGTGGCCGCGTTGTTGGCAGGCGTCCCGTCGGCGGCCGCCGACCCTGGCAAGGCGCCGGAGGCCAAAGACTTCTGGACCGTCAAGGCCGGGTCGTACAAGGTCCTTCCGGACGGACGCCTGGACGGGCGGGACGGCAGCGTCAAAGGCTATGGCAAGTCGATCGGGGCCGCGCTGGAGATGGCGAAGAGGCGGGCGGCGGGCAAACACGAGGCCGTCGGGCCGCCGTTTCAGACTTTTGGCCCGATGACCTGGGACAAAGCGATGAACAAGGCTGGCCTGCTCTAACTTCCGGTACTCGCTGTCTCGCTTTTTTCGTGACCATACGGTAATGTTCCCCAATGCCACAAGGGGGTGGGCTCGGGAAGAAATTGTTCATTGGAGGATTCTCAGGATGAGAGCTGTTCGTGGTCTTGGCGCGGTCGCCGCAATCGCAGGAGTGACGGTGGGACTGGGGTTGACCAGCCAAATGCTGGCCGAAGCCGATCCTGGCGAGGAGGGCTTCCATGTGCAATGCGACGTGTACGCGCAGGGCTTCGGCCCGATGAGCATGCCCCAGTACGCGGGCACGGTCGACGGCTTCGGCGAGAACGAGGGCGCGGCGCGCGACGACGCGGAGCGCAAGAAGTGGGGGCCCTACGGCAATATGCCGAACCTGCAGAACTGCCGCCCCGCCTGATCCCCCCGGACTGGCTAGCATGGAGCCGTGCGGATTTTCTGGACGGTTGCGGCCTGGACGGTTGCGGCGCTCGCGCTCGCGTTGTGTCCTGCGGCTCAGGCCGACCGGCTTTTCGGCCAGCTCGTCCTCCGGTGCGAGGTCTGGGGCGACGGCGGGCCGGACGGAGTCCATCTGAGGGGATACGCCCAGGGGCTGGGCGGCTCGCGTGAGGAGGCCCAGGCCGACGCGGAGCGCGATATGCGCTCGGCATACGGGTTCGGCCCTCGCCTCGGGCACTGCGCGGTCGCGTTCGGATGACGCACGAGACCGCAAAGGGCGCGGGTGCGGGCGCGGCGTGCCATGATGGGCGCCGTGGATCAAGATCAACAAGATCAAACTGACAAACCTTCCGGCCCGTTCCGCGAGGGCGAGCGCGTGCAGCTCACCGATGCGAAGGCGCGCAAGTACACGGTGGTCTTGCAAGCGGGCAAGACCTACCACACCCATCGTGGGGCCATTGCCTTCGACGATCTCATCGGCAAGCCGGAGGGGAGCGTCGTCGTCGCGGCCTCCGGGGCCGAGTACCTGGCTTTTCGTCCGCTGCTCGCGGACTACGTGCTCGCCATGCCGCGCGGCGCGGCGGTCGTCTACCCGAAGGACTCGGGCCAGATCGTCATGGAGGGCGATATCTTCCCGGGGGCGAGGGTGCTCGAGGCCGGGGTCGGCTCGGGGGCGCTCACCTGCTCGTTGCTCCGCGCGGTCGGGCCGACGGGCGAGGTGATCTCGTACGAGATCCGGGAGGACCACGCGCAATTCGCCGTGGCGAACGTGGAGCGGTTCTTCGGCGAGCGCCCGGCGAACTGGAGCTTGACGGTCGCCGACCTTCGCGAGTTCGACGCCCTGGCCCTCGGCACGGTGGACCGGGTGGTGCTCGACATGCTTGCCGCTTGGGAGACGCTCGACGTGGTCTCCAAGGCGATCGTCCCCGGCGGCGTGCTCGTGGTGTACGTGGCGACCACCACGCAGATCTCCAGCGTGGCCGAGGCGCTGCGCGAGCAAGGGCAGTGGACCGAGCCGAGGATTTGGGAGAGCCTGGTCCGCGAATGGCAGGCCGTCGGGCTCGCGGTGCGCCCTTCGCACCAAATGCGCGGGCACACCGGGTTTTTGATCAGCGCGCGGCGTTTGGCGGACGGCGTGACGGCTCCGAAGCCGCACCGCAGGGGCCGTCAGCCGAGCGCGGCCGAGCCCGAGGCCGCCGAGCCCGAGGAGGGGTAGCGGAGCGGCGTCCCCGCAGGCCGGATCACGTGGGCCGACGCCCGGCCCGCCCATGCCGGGCGCGACGCGAAAACCGTGTGTTCACTTTTGCGCAGGCGCACGGCTTCGTCGTGTCAATATGATGACTACCACATGGAAAGATTGAGTGGGCGCGCACTCCGCTCCGACGCCGGACACGATTCCCCGGTACGGTGGTGGGACAAGCGCCACAGAGCGACACGCCTGACAAGGGAGTGGTGAAGATGAGCACCTCGGATCGCACGGACTACGACCCCTTCGAGGAGGCGGGCGCGCGCGGCGAACGGCACGGACAGTCGGACACGAGCGATCCGGCGGAGCTCCGGGAAAGACTCGACTCGCTGGCCAAGCGCAACGCGAAGCTGCTCGACACGTTGCGGGACGCGCGGGCGCAGCTGGTCACCCTGCGCGAAGAAGTGGACCGGCTCGGCCAGCCTCCCGGCGGCTACGGGGTCCTGCTCGGGGTCAACGACGACAAGACCCTCGACGTGTTCACGTCGGGGCGCAAGATGCGCCTGGGGGTTTCGCCGAACGTCGACCCGGTGCTTCTGCGCAAAGGCCAGACCGTCCGCCTGAACGAGGCGCTCACCGTGGTGGGCGCGGAGCTCTTCGAGGCGGTCGGCGAGATCTCCACCCTGCGCGAAGTGCTTGAGGACGGGCATCGCGCGCTCGTGGTCGGCCACGCCGACGAGGAGCGCGTCGTCTGGCTCGCGGACCCGCTCATCAACAAGGACGATGACGACGACGAGACGGGCGCCTTCCGCCAGCTGCGTCCCGGCGACTCGTTGCTGGTGGACACCAAGGCCGGGTACGCCTTCGAGCGCATTCCCAAGGCCGAGGTCGAAGACCTCGTGCTCGAAGAGGTGCCGGACGTCCAGTACGAGGACATCGGCGGGCTCACCCGGCAGATCGAGCAGATCCGCGACGCGGTGGAACTGCCGTTCTTGCACCGCGACCTGTTCAAGGAGTACTCGTTGCGGCCCCCGAAGGGCGTGCTGCTCTACGGCCCGCCGGGTTGCGGCAAGACGCTCATCGCCAAGGCCGTGGCGAACTCGCTCGCCAAGAAGATCGCCGAAGCGCGGGGGGAGGACTCGCGCGAGGCGAAGTCGTTCTTCCTGAACATCAAGGGCCCGGAGCTCTTGAACAAGTTCGTCGGCGAGACCGAGCGCCACATCCGGCTCATCTTCCAGCGGGCGCGGGAGAAAGCCTCCGAGGGCACCCCGGTGATCGTCTTCTTCGACGAGATGGACTCGATCTTCCGCACCCGGGGCTCCGGAGTCTCCTCCGACGTGGAGACCACGGTCGTCCCCCAGCTGCTCGCCGAGATCGACGGCGTGGAGGGCCTGGAGAACGTGATCGTCATCGGAGCCTCCAACCGCGAGGACATGATCGATCCCGCGATCCTGCGCCCCGGCCGCCTCGACGTGAAGATCAAGATCGAGCGGCCCGACGCCGAGGCCGCCGTGGACGTGTTCTCGAAGTACCTGGTGCCGGAGCTGCCGCTCAACGCCGAGGACCTCGCGGAGTTCGGCGGCGACCGGGCCGCGTGCGTCGGCGGGATGATCAGCCGGGTCGTGGAGCGGATGTACGCGCAGAACGAGGACAACCGGTTCCTCGAGGTCACCTACGCCAACGGCGACAAAGAGATCATGTACTTCAAGGACTTCAACTCGGGCGCGATGATCCAGAACGTCGTGGACCGGGCGAAGAAGTCCGCGATCAAGTCGGTGTTGGAGACCGGGAAGCACGGCCTGTCCATCCAGCACCTCTTCGACGCGATCGTGCACGAGTTCGCGGAGAACGAGGACCTGCCGAACACCACGAACCCGGACGACTGGGCGCGGATCTCCGGCAAGAAGGGCGAGCGGATCGTCTACATCCGGACGCTCATCTCGAACAAGCAGGGCACTTCCGGCCGGGCCATCGACACCGAGAACAACACCGGCCAGTACCTCTGAGCGCGGTCTGTAGGCTGGTGCCATGACGACGCACCAGTTCCAGACGAAGGTCGAGTGGAGCGGCTCGACGGCGGGCGGCTACGAGGAGTACACGAGGGCCCACACGGCGGCCAACCCGCCCGCGAAGGCCGAGCTGCGGCTCAGCTCGGCGCCGGAGTACGTCGGCGAAGCCGACTTGCTCAACCCGGAGCAGCTGCTGGTGACAGCCGCGAGCTCCTGCCACATGCTGTCCTTCCTCGCGCTCGCGAACCGCAAGAAGATCGACGTCCGGTCGTACGCGGACGACGCGCTCGGGGAGATGCCGTCGGACGTGAAGCCGGTGCGGATCAGCCGGATCACGCTGCGCCCGGTCATCACGGTGGCGCCGGGCACGGACCACGCGCTGGTGGTCGAGCTCGCGCACAAGGCGCACGACATCTGTTTCATCGCGAACTCGATCAACTCCGAAGTCGTTGTCGAGCCGAAGGTGCTGGAGGGGTAGACGGGGGTCCTCGCACGCCCAGGATGCTCCCAGCCGACAGGCGGTAGTGTGTCGGCATGAGCAAACTGGGAACGAGCCTCTGGAAGGCGTTGTCCTGGCAGTCCGGCCGGGAACAGGGCCGCTCCGCCAACGCCGCGAAGGCAGCGGAGGAGCACGAGGAATGGGCGGCGGGGCTCTCTGACGAGGATATCGCCAAGGAGGCCGCCGAGCTGGACGTGTTCGGCTCGTCCGGGGACCAGCACCGTTTCCTCGCGCTTGCCCGCGAGGCCGCGGACCGCTCGGTGGGGCTGCGGCCGTACGACGTCCAGCTCCAGGCCGTGCTGCGCCTCTTGGCGGGCGATGTGATCGAGATGGCGACCGGCGAGGGGAAGACCCTGGTCGGGGCCATCGCGGCGGCAGGCTACGCGCTCGCGGGCAGGCAGGCGCATGTGATCTCGGTCAACGACTACCTGGCCCGCCGCGACGCGGAATGGATGGGGCCGCTGCTCGAACTGCTCGGCGTCGACTACGGCTGGCTCGACGAGGACACGGCTCCGGAAGAGCGCAGGGCCGTGTACGCGAAGCCCGTGGTGTTCGCGTCGGTCAACGAGATCGGCTTCGACGTGCTGCGCGACCGCCTCGCGTACGAGGCGGACGAGCTCATCGCGCCGACGCCCGACGTCGCCATCGTGGACGAGGTGGACTCGGTGCTCGTGGACGAGGCGCTGGTGCCGCTGATCCTCGCGGGCGCGACAAGCGGCGAGCGCCCGTCCGACGAGGTCATGTCGGCGGTGGACGGCCTGCAGCCGGGGACGCATTACAGCGTGGACTCCGACGAGCGCAACGTCTTCCTCACCGAACAGGGCGCGGCTCGGGTGGAGGAGCGCCTCGGCGTCGACCTCTACGACGTGGAGCACGTCGGCACGACCCTGGTGCAGGTGAACCTCGCCCTGCACGCCAAGGTGCTCTTGAGGCGGGACGTCCACTACATCGTGCGCGACGGCAAGGTGGAGCTGGTGAACGCCTCTCGGGGGCGGGTGGCGAAGCTGCAACGCTGGCCGGACGGCCTCCAGGCCGCCGTCGAGGCGAAAGAGGGACTGGAGCGCACCGACGCGGGCGAGGTCATCGACACGATCACCGTGCAGGCGCTGATCCGCAAGTACGCGACGGTGAGCGGCATGACCGGCACCGCGCTCGCGGCGGGGGAGCAGTTCCGGCAGTTCTACGACCTGCGGATCTCGCAGATCCCGCCGAACACCCAGAACATCCGCGAGGACGAGCCGGTCCGGGTGTACGACACCGGGGCGCACAAGGTCGCCGGGATCGTGGAGCTGGTCCGCGAGGCCCACGAGTCGGGCCAGCCGGTGCTCATCGGCACCAATGACGTCAAGGCTTCCGAGGACCTCGCCGCCCGGCTGGGGAAGGCCGGGATCGAGCCGGTGGTGCTCAACGCGAAAAACGACGCCCAAGAGGCCTCGATCATCGCCGAAGCTGGCGCGAAGGGCGCGGTGACCGTGTCCACGCAGATGGCGGGCCGTGGCGTGGACATCCGCCTCGGCGGTTCGGAGGAGACGGGCTACGAAGAGGTCAAGGAGCTCGGCGGGCTCCTCGTCATCGGCACGGAGCGGCACTCCACCGAGCGGTTGGACTTCCAGCTGCGGGGCCGCGCGGGCCGCCAGGGCGACCCCGGGCGGTCGGTGTTCTTCTCCAGCCTCGAAGACCCGGTGGTGACGCGCAACGTCGGGCCGCCGAAAAACCCGTTCCCCCCCGACGAGGACGGCCGGCTGCGCCAGGCGAAGGCCTTGGAGCTGGTCGAGCACGCGCAGCGGGTGGCGGAGTCGGCGATGCTGCAGGTGCACGCCAGCACATGGCAGTACAACCAGTTGGTCGACGTGCAGCGCGATATCGTCAACGAGCGCAGGCTCGAGCTCTTGACGACCGAGCGGGCCTGGGAGGAGCTCTCGGCGGCGGACGAGAAACGCGTGGCGGAGCTGGTCGATGCGGGCGTCTCGGAGGCTGCGCTCGTGACAGCGGCCCGGCACATCATGCTGCACCACCTCGACCGGTGCTGGGTCGAGCATTTGGCCTTCCTTGCGGACCTGCGCGAGAGCATCCATTTGCGGGCGCTCGGCAGGCTCAACCCGCTCGACGAGTTCCACCGCAGCGCGGTGGACGCGTTCAAACGCCTTGCCGAGGACGCTGTGGAGCGCGCCGAGCGGAGCTTCGCGACCGTCCCGATCACCGAGGACGGAGTCGACCTGCAGGCCGCAGGGCTCAAGCGCTCGCACTCCACCTGGACGTACATGGTGCACGACAATCCGCTCACTGGCGACGGGCAACTGCTCCAGTCGCTCTTCGGCTGATCGGGGGAGCCGTGGGCGATCAGCAGGGCGAGCTGAGCTCAAGGGTACTCACCGTGCCGAACGCGCTCAGCTTGCTGCGCCTCGCGGGCGTGCCCGTGCTGTGGTGGGCGCTCGCGGAGCACCGGGACTGGCTGGCGCTGATCGTGCTCATCGCGAGCGGAATCACCGATTGGGCGGACGGCAAGCTCGCCCGGCTGCTCGACCAGTCGTCGAAGTTGGGCGCCCTGCTCGACCCCGCCGTCGACCGTCTGTATCTGGTGGTCGTGGCCGTCGGCTTCGCCGCGCGCGGCGTCGTGCCGTGGCAGATCATCGCGGCGCTCGTCGCGCGGGATGTGTCCCTCACCATTTCCGCCGCATTGCTCAGTCGAGCGGGCTGGCGCCCGCTTGAGGTCCTCTACCTGGGGAAAGCGGCCACTTTCGCGTTGATGTCGGCATTCCCGGTGCTGCTTTTGGGGCAGCTCGACTCGCCGGTGCGGGTGCTGGCTTGGGCGCTCGGCTGGGCACTACTAGGCTGGGGTGGCGCGATGTATTTCTGGACCGCCGTCTTGTACTGGTGGCAAACTGTGGTCACATTGCGCATGACGAACACATTGAAGGAAAGGGATCGCCAACGTGACTGAGCACAGCATTCCGGCAGATTTGCACTACGCGACGGACCACGAGTGGGTCCAGGAGCTCGGCGCGCAGGTCGTGCGGATCGGCATCACGGATTTCGCGCAGTCGCAGCTCGGCGATCTCGTGTACGTGAAGCTGCCAGAGGTCGGGTCGCAGGTCTCGGCTTCCGATCCGCTCGCCGAGGTGGAGTCCACGAAGAGCGTCTCCGATGTCTTCACGCCCGTGAGCGGCACTGTGACCAAGGTCAACGAAGCGCTTGAGGGCGCTCCGGAGCTGGTGAACGCCGAACCGTACGGAAGCGGCTGGTTGGTGGAGATCACCGCCTCGGACGAGGCCGCTCTGGCGGACGAGCTCGGCGGCCTTCTCGACGTGGAAGGCTACCGCGCGATCACGGGTTGATGTCGGGGCGCTGCATTGCCGCGATCATCGGACTGGAATACTGTAGGCATGCTCGACATGGCGAGCGCGACGCATCGGGCCCTCGGCTGAGGGCAGGCGGTGTGTGAGTGACGAAGGAGCTATGGTGACCGATTACAACAGACCAGAGCAGGGCGCACAGGCCTCGGACGAGGGCCAGGATTTCGCGTCGCGCACCGAGGTGCCGGTCGAAACCACGTCTTTGTTCCGCTCAGATCTGATCGGCGAGGTCGAGTCCGGAGCCACCACGCCCTCCACCGAGTTGTCGATCCCCGGCGTCGAGGGCCTGCCTGCGGGCGCCGCGCTGCTGGTCGTCAAGCGCGGCCCCAACGCGGGCTCCCGCTTCCTCCTCGACCAAGTCACCACGTCGGCGGGCAGGCATCCCGACAGCGACATCTTCCTCGACGACGTGACCGTGTCCCGTCGCCACGCGGAGTTCCGCCGGGCCGAGAACGGTTTCTCGGTCGTGGACGTCGGCAGCCTCAACGGCACGTACGTGAACCGCGAGCCGGTCGACTCGGCGCTCTTGTCCAACGGCGACGAGGTGCAGATCGGGAAGTTCCGGCTGGTCTTCGTCACCGGCGCCTAGCTCACGGGGTTCGTCTGGCGATCTCCTGCGAATCCGCCGGAATCTCTGAGCGAGTGTCGGCGGTTTCGCCTAGACTAGGGAGACGGACCATAAAGTGGCCCGCCACGAATGCGGAGGTTGGCAGCGATGAGCAAAATGCGGGTGGTGGGCATCCGGGTTGAGCAGCCGCAGAACGAGCCCGTGTTGTTCCTGAGGGAAGCGACGGGCGAGCGTTACCTGCCGATTTGGATCGGGCAGGCCGAGGCGGCTGCGATTGTCATCCATCAGCGGGGGACTCCGGTGACCCGCCCGTTGACGCACGATTTGTTGCGCGAAGTGATTGTCGCGCTCGGGCACGAGCTGCGCGAGGTGCGGATCACCGATCTGCAGGAGGGGACGTTCTTCGCCGACCTCGTCTTCTCGGACGGCAAGCAGGTCTCGGCGCGTCCGTCGGACTCGATCGCCCTCGCCATCCGTGCCGGGGTGCCCATCTACGCGGAGGAGAAAGTCCTCGCCGAGGCGGGGCTCTTTCTCTCCGAGGAGGAAGTGGAAGTGGTCGAAGGGGCGAGCGCGGAAGCAGAAGCAGACGTGGAGATCCCGGAGGAGGAGCTGGCCAAGTTCAAGGAGTTCCTCGACTCGGTGAGCCCGAGGGACTTCACCTCCCCCGAGGGAGAATGACCATGGGGAATCTCCGGGGCAGCCGGGCGGGACGGCGTGTCGCGGCAAGAGGCCCGGCGATTCTAAGAAGAAACTGTGAAATCACAGCGTTGTCACATGTTGATGCGGCGCTTGCGCCCCGCGCGCGGGCTGACAGCCCTTGGCTCCGCGCAGCCGTAACCTCGACGGGGCAAGCAAGACGCACGATGGGAGATCATCGCCGGTGAACGATCGGGTGAAGTTGGGTTCGACGAAGAACGACGAGTCCGCCACGCATGGGAAGGACTCCCAGGCTGGCGAGGAGCAGGGGCTGTTCCCCTTGGAGTCGCTCGGCGCTGGCGAGCAGGCGGCCCAGGACGAAGAGGTGGACGTCGAGCTCCTCGGCTACCGCGCCCCGGTGGCGAGCGAGGTCGCGGGCATCACGTACCGCCAGCTCGACTACTGGGCCCGCACGGGGATCGTCGTCCCCTCGGTGCGCGGCGCGGTGGGCTCGGGCAGCCAGCGGCTGTACTCCTTCAAAGACATCTTGGTCCTCAAGATCGTCAAGCGGCTCCTGGACACCGGGGTCTCGCTGCAGAACGTCCGCCTCGCGGTCGACCATCTGCACCAGCGCGGCGTCAAGGAGCTCTCGGACGTCACGCTCTTCTCCGACGGCGTCGGCGTGTACGAGTGCACCTCCGGCGAAGAGGTGGTCGACCTCCTGCGCGGCGGCCAGGGCGTGTTCGGCATCGCGGTGGGCGGGGCCATGCGCGAGCTGTCCGGCGCAGTGATCGGCATGCAGTCGTTCCGCGTCGACTTGGACGAGCCCGAGCCGAGCGTCGACGACGAGCTTTCCGCGCGGCGGAAGAACAAGACGCGCGTCAGCTGATCGCCCGAAAGCTCGGCGAGCATGGGATTTGCGTCGACGCGCTAAACTAAGGAGTCTCTTCCCCCTACCTTTGGAGGCTTCCTTGAGCGCTGCGACTGAGCGTGTGTTCGCCGACCGTCATATCGGGCCGAACGAGGCAGAACTGGCGAAGATGCTCACCGAGCTCGGTGTGGAAAGCCTTGAGGCGCTCGCGGGCAAGGCTGTGCCGGGCTCCATCCTCGACGCCGCCCCCGGCTACGGGCTCGACCCGGCTGCCGCGTTCAAGTTCCCCTGGGGCCAGGCGGAGCACGAGGTGCTGGAGCAGCTCACGAAGCTCGCCTCGGAGAACACCGTCGCGGTCTCGATGATCGGCCTCGGCTACTACGACACCGTCACGCCGCCCGTCCTGCGCCGCTCGCTGGTCGAGAACCCCGCCTGGTACACGGCGTACACCCCGTACCAGCCGGAGATCAGCCAAGGGCGGCTCGAGGCGCTGCTCAACTTCCAGACCATGGTCAGCGATCTGTCCGGGCAGGAGATCGCGAACGCGTCCATGCTGGACGAGGCGACCGCCGCGGCCGAGGCGATGACCCTCCTGCGGCGGGCGAGCAAGAGCAAGTCCGACCGCCTCGTCGTGGACGCGGACCTGTACCCGCAGACCCGCGCCGTGCTGGAGACCCGCGCGGAGCCGCTGGGGATCGAGTTGGTCGAGGCCGACCTGGGCGCGGGCGAGGAGGGCCTGCCGCCCGGCGACTTCTTCGGCGTGATCCTCCAGCAGTTCGGCGCGAGCGGGAAGCAGCTGCCGGTGCAAGAGGTCGTCGCCGCTGCCCACGGGCGCGAGGCGCTGGTGGCGGTCGGGACCGACCTCTTGGCGGCCACGCTCGTCACCCCGCCGGGCGAGCTCGGGGCCGAGGCCTGTTACGGCTCGGCCCAGCGCTTCGGCGTGCCGCTCGGGTACGGGGGGCCGCACGCCGGATTCCTCGCCACGAAACAAGCGCACGCGAGGCAGCTTCCCGGCCGTCTGGTCGGGGTCTCCGTGGACGCCGACGGCCACCCCGCCTACCGGCTCGCGCTGCAGACCCGGGAGCAGCACATCCGCCGGGAGAAGGCGACCAGCAACATCTGCACCGCGCAGGTGCTCCTCGCGGTGCTCGCGGCCATGTACGCGAGCTACCACGGCCCGGACGGGCTGCGCGCCATCGCGCGGCGGACGCACGAGCGCGCCGAGGCGATCGCCTCGGGGCTCGGCGGAGCCCTCGTGCACGAGCGGTTCTTCGACACCGTCCTGGCCCAGGTGCCGGGGCGGGCGAGCTCCGTGGTCGCCGTCGCGAAGCTCAGCGGGATCAACCTGCGCCTCGTGGACCGGGACCATGTGTCGGTGTCCTGCGACGAGACGACCACCGAGGCGCATGTCGCGGCGGTGCTCGCGGCGTTCGGGGCCGCGCGGACGCAGCCGCGCCCCGTGGAGATCGCGGACCGCGCCTCCCCGTACCTCACGCACCCCTCGTTCAACCGCTACCACAGCGAGACGGCGATGCTCCGCTACCTGCGCGAGCTCTCCGACAAGGACATCGCGCTCGACCGGTCGATGATCCCGCTCGGCTCGTGCACGATGAAGCTCAACGCCGCCGCCGAGATGGAGCCGATCAGCTACGCGGGGTTCGCGCGCATCCACCCCTTCGCCCCCGACTCCGACACCGTCGGCTACCGCAAGATGATCAAGGGGCTGGAGGCGGAGCTCGCGTTCATCACCGGGTACCACAGCGTGAGCCTGCAGCCGAACGCGGGCAGCCAGGGCGAGCTCGCGGGCCTGCTCGCGATCCGCGCGTACCACCACAGCCGGGACGAGGCGCACCGCGACGTGTGCCTGATCCCGTCCAGCGCGCACGGCACCAACGCCGCCTCGGCCGTGATGGCGGGCATGCGCGTCGTGGTGGTGGCCTGCCGCGAGAACGGCGACGTCGACCTCGACGACCTCAAGGCCAAGCTTGAGGCGCACGGCGAGAAGCTCGCGGCCATCATGATCACCTACCCCTCCACGCACGGCGTGTACGAGGTCGAGGTCAAGGAGCTGTGCGGCCTCGTGCACGACGCGGGCGGCCAGGTGTACATCGACGGCGCGAACCTCAACGCGCTCGTCGGCCTCGCCCGGCCCGGCCACTTCGGCGGCGACGTGAGCCACCTGAACCTGCACAAGACCTTCTGCATCCCGCACGGCGGCGGCGGCCCCGGCGTCGGCCCGGTCGCGGTGGGCGAGCACCTGGCGCCGTTCCTGCCGGGCCATCCGCTGCGCGGCGGGCTGGGCGACAGCGGCCCCGTCTCCGCCGCGCCGTTCGGCTCCGCGTCGATCCTGCCGATCAGCTGGGCGTACATCCAGCTCATGGGGTTCGAGGGGCTGCGGCGGGCGACCTTGACGGCCATCGCGTCGGCGAACTACCTCGCGCGCAAGCTCGACCAGCACTTCCCGGTGCTGTTCACCGGCGCGAACGGCCTGGTCGCGCACGAGTGCATCCTCGACCTGCGCCAGATCACCAAGGAGACCGGGGTCACCGCCGAGGACGTGGCCAAGCGGCTCGCCGACTACGGCTTCCACGCCCCGACGCTCTCCTTCCCCGTGTCGGGGACGCTCATGGTCGAGCCGACCGAGAGCGAGAGCCTGGAAGAGCTGGACGCCTTCGTCGCCGCGATGGTCGCGATCAAGGGCGAGATCGACCAGGTGGCAGGCGGCGTGTGGTCGGCGGAGGAGAGCCCGCTGCGCGGGGCTCCGCACACCGCCCGCGCGGTCACGTCGGACTCGTGGGAGCGCAAGTACTCGCGCGAGGTCGCGGCGTACCCGAAGGTGGCCTCCGCGTACCCGAGGCCGAAGGTCTGGCCGGGCGCTGCCCGCATCGACGGCGTCGCGGGCGACCGCAACCTCGTGTGCAGCTGCCCGCCCATCGAGGCCTACGCGGAGTAGATCCGGGGTCCGCGCGGCGGCCGGGGCTGATCTAGAGGGGCGCGATCCTCAGGATCCGCTCCGCGTTGCGATGCGCGATCTTGGCCTTGTCCGCCGGGGCGAGCGGCAGCGCGTCGAGGAACCGCACGGCGGGCCCGGTGTGCTCGTAGGGGTAGTCCACCGCGAACATCACATGGTCAACGCCGATCTCGTGGACGGCCCCGATCAGGGCCGCGGGCGAGCACACGCCGCTGGTGGTGATGTAGATGTTGTCGCGCACGTACGTCGAGGGCGGCTTGGAGAGCCTGCTGCGCTCGCCGAGCAGGTGGTGGGGCGAGTCGAGCCGGGCGAGCTGGAACGGCAGGAACTCGCCCATATGCCCGAGGATGAGCTTCGCGCCGGGATGGCGCTCGAAGACTTTGCCGTACACGAGCCGCAACGCGTGGCCGCTGGTGTCCGCCGCCCAGCGATGCGGGGCCCAGGCCAGCTCCGGATACCCGTCGTGGACCTTCCACTGGTCGTCGGGGCCTGCCATGTGGGGATGCAGGTAGAGCGGCACGTCGAGGCGTTCGAGCTCGGCCCACACCGGGTCGAACTGCGGCTCGTCCAAGTAGTGGCCGAGCGTCGGCCCGTTGACCAGCGCGCCGTTCAAACCGAGCTCCTCGACGGCCCGGGCGAGCTCGCGGACCGCCGCGTCGGGGTCTTGCAGCGGGAGGGCGGCGAGGCCCGCGAACCTGGTCGGGCGCTCGGCGACGACTTCGGCGAGGAAGTCGTTCGCGCGCCGCGCGTCGTCCACCGCGACCGCCGGGTCGGGCTGCGCCTGGATCCCCGGCGAGGTGAGGGAGAGGACCTGCATGTCCACCCCGTGCTCGTCCATGTCCGGGATGCGGTATTCGGTGAAGTCGCCGATCCGCTTGTTGATCCGCGCCAAGAACTCGGGCCCGACGACCTGGGCGAACCCCGAGCCGGAGCTTTTGGCGGCGGGGGGAGTCCGCAGGCCGTCGAGCCAGAAGGCCTCCTCCAGCGCTATGGTCCGCATGCTCTCTCCTTACTAGCCCAACGCGACGAGCTGCCCGCCGAGGACGAACACGAGCTGGCCGCCAGGGGCGACCGAGATCCCCGGCGAGGGGCCGGGCGGCAGGCCGGGCAGCTCGGTCGTCGAGCGGGTCGCGCCGGTGCCCGCGTCGAACCGGAGCAGCGCGGAGCCTGCGCCGCCCGCCCCGGCGACCAGGACGAAGCCGTCGTCCGCCCCGGCGAAGGTGGCTGGCGAGAGGCAGCGCACGTCGTCGCGCTTCCAGAGCTGCCCCTTGTCCGAGTACGCGGCGAGCCCCGCCTGCGCGCCCGGGTCGGAGCCCGCGCCGACGACGACGGCCCCGCTCGGGGCCTCGGCCAGCACGCCTGCCCCGCCCCGCCCGGTCGGCGCGCTCCACAGCGCCGCCCCGTTGTCCAGCCTGCGCGCCGAGACGAAGCCCGCGCCGTCGGTCGCGACGACGGCGCTGCCGTCGGCGCTGATCACCGGCATGCCCAGCGGGCCGGGGTGCTCGGCCGTCGCCCGCCAGTCCACCCAGAGGGTTTTGTCCCCCGCGTTGTAGCGCAGCCCGACGAGCTGCGCCGCCGCCGCGCCCGGCGGCCAGAAGCTCAGCACGATCCTGCCCGAGCGGGCGTCGTAGGCGGCGGGGGAGGCGACCGGGCAGCTCGGGCCGTGCGCCGCGCAGTCGGCGAGGCCCTGCGCCGCGTCCGCCCGGTTCTGGACCGGGACCAGCTCGATGGGCGCGCTCACCGTCCGCCCGTTCACGGCGTCGAGGACTTCGACCTGCCCGAGGTGGGTGACGACGAGCAGGTTCCCGTCCCCGGTGAACCCGGAGCCGACCGGCGACCCCAGGACCGGGTCGCTCCACTTCACCGAGTCGTTCTGGGCGAGGGCCGCGATGCTCCCGGCCTGCCCGAGGTAGACGGTGTCGAATTGGTCCGCCAGCGGGGTCGACAGCTCCACGCCGAGGTAGCGCCGCAGGCACCAGCGCTTGCGCCCGTCCGCGACGTCGAAGGAGAACGTGTTGCAGCCGGACCCGGTGAGCGCGGTGGCGCCGACGAAGCCTCGGGAGGAGACCGACGGCTGGGCGTAGCCCTGCCCGAGCAGCGGCCTCGACCAGAGCACGGCGAGCTTGCCCGGCGGCGTTTGGCCCACGCGCCCGGAGTTGTGGCTGTCCGCGCGGGCTCCCGGCCAGCCAGCGGAATAGGCCCGGAGCACCCACGAGTCGTCCTGGCACGCGGCCAACCCGCCCGCGAGCAACAGCAAAACAAGAATCCGGCGCATCGTGTCGAGCTTACTGGCCCTGCTGCCTTGGATCTCATCCGCCAGAAACAGCAGGGTCACTCCCATGCTGTCGCGACATGCGCCGCCAGCGCGCGCAGCTGCGTCTCGGCCTCCGAGATCGCGAGCTCGACCGAGCCCGCGAACTCGCTCACCGAGTACGCGGCGGCGAGGCCGGCGGCGGCGGTCTGCTCGGGGGAGAGCCGCACCTGTCCCGCGAGCGCGAGCGCCCGCGCCCCGGCCCGCGCGGCCGCTTTCGCGAGGGCGGAGACGACTTTGCCGTGCGCCGACTGGTCGTCGAGCCTGCCTTCGCCGGTGATCACCAGGTCGGCGCCCGCGAGGAGCGCGACCTGGCCGGTCCGCTCGGCCACCAGCTCCGCCCCCGAGCGCCGCGAGCCGCCCAACGCGAACAACGCGGCCCCGAGACCGCCCGCCGCCCCCGCGCCGGGCAGGGCGGCCACATCCCGTTTGACCACGCGTTGGAACTCGGCCGCCGCCGAGGACAGCCGCGCCTCCAACGCCCTCACGGTCGCGGCGTCGGCCCCTTTCTGCGGGCCGAACACCCGCGCCGCCCCGGACGGCCCCAGAAGGGGGTGCTCCACGTCGGTCGCGGCGATCAGCTTCACCCCGGCGAGCAATGCCGGGGCCTGCGCCAGCCCGCCGAGGACGGCGAGCATCCCGGCTCCGGCGTCGGTGCAGGCCGAGCCGCCGAGGCCGACGACGATGGTCGTCGCGCCGTAGTCGAGCGCGTCCACGATCAGTTGGCCGACGCCCCGGCTGTGCGCGGCGAGCGCGGTCTCGGGGGTCGGGGGGCCGTCGAGGAGGTGCAGGCCGCAGGCCTGCGCGCATTCCAGATAGGCGACCAGGTGGTCGGCGTCGCCGACCGCGTCGATCAGCCAGTGGGCTTTCACCGGGGCTTCGAGCGGGCCTTGCACGAACGTGGTCTTGCGCGAGCCGAACCGCGTGGCGAGCACGTCCACAAAGCCGGGGCCGCCGTCGGACTGCGGCAGGAGGACGAGCTGGTCCGCCGGGCGGGCGGAGCGCCAGCCCTCGGCGATGGCCTCCGCGGCCTCGGGCGCGGAGAGCGTTCCGCCGAAGGAGTCCGGAGCGATGACGACTCGCATTTCCGGAGTCTACATTCCCGCTTCCGGCAGGTGATCTTCCGTGCTGGAGTTTCCCGGCCAAGTGGAGCGGGGACCGCGCTTTGCTTTACTCTTTTTCCCGATATGACGAGCATGTGGAACGCACCGCTCCGCGAGCGCTGGCGCGGCGAGCGGCTTCGGGATCCGAAGCAGGCGAAATTTCTGACTCTGGCCTCGCTGCGCTGGGTGCTGCGCAACCGCGCCTACACGCCCTGGTACCTGGTGCGCTACGCGCGGTTCGCGAAGTTCAAGCTCCTGAACCCGCATGTGGTCACCAGGGGGATGGTCTTCCTGGGCAAGGGCGTGGAGATCCACGCGACCCCCGGCCTCGCGCGCCTGGAGATCGGCAGATGGGTGCACATCGGGGACGGCAACGCCATCCGCGCGCACGACGGGTCGCTCAAGATCGGGGACAAGGCGGTCTTCGGCAAGGACAACGTCGTGAACTGCTATCTCGACATCGAGCTCGGCGGTTCGGTGCTGGTGGCGGACTGGTGCTACATCTGCGACTTCGACCATGTCATCGACGACATCACGGTCCCGATCAAAGACCAGGGCATCGTCAAGGGCCCGGTGCGGATCGGCCCGGACACCTGGATCGCGACCAAGGTCAGCGTGCTGCGGGGCACCATCGTCGGACGGGGCTGCGTGCTCGGGGCGCACGCCGTGGTCAAGGGCGAGATCCCCGATTTCGCCATCGCGGTCGGGGCCCCTGCCAAAGTGGTGAAGAACCGCAAGGAAGCCTGGGAGGCCCGAACCGCCGAGCGCGAGGCGCTGGCGAAGGCGCTGGCCGATATCGAGCGGAAGAAATCGAGCGGCTCGAACAGCTAGGCCGGGGCGCCGGCAGGTCGGTCCCGCGCCCGTTGCCACGCGGCCGATATTTCCGTGACGCTCACGCCCAGCAGCGGCGCGAGCGTTTCCGCTCGTTCAGAGCTGAGGGGGGTGCTGCCTCGCTCGAGGGTCGAAAGCGTCGTCGTGCTGATCCCCGCTGCTTTCGCAAGCTGGGGTTGGGTGAATCCGGCGAGCACACGCAGATCGACCAGGGTGCGTTCTTCGGCGCGGACGACGACAACTGCGCTCACGGGGGTCTCAAGCACATTCAGGGCGGCGACGAGTTTATCTATATTCGGTTTGACCTCGCCGGTCTGCCATTTGCGTAGCGTTGACTCGCTGACACCGGAGAGCCGGCTGAGGTCGTGGTTGCTGATGCCTTTGCGTTTGAAGCTGAGGCGGGCTTTTGTGAAGCGGTGGCGGTTGAAGCCGCGCAGTACGCGACGGCTCACACGTCGCCGTTCTGCCGGTCCGATCCCATACGCCCATGCTCCGGGCGCAAACGCTGAGCGTCATTATGACTCGAAATAGTTTACCGATCCAAATGAGTGAAGAAAGGTTGCGTGATCCCGGTTCTAGGCGTAGATTCCGCATAACACGCGGTATGACCGGGTACCGCGAGACACTGGAGGAGCCGAACGCATGGACCGCATCGCCTGGCGCGGGGTGAGCGACCGTGCCTAGCTATGAGCAGTATCTAGCGCGGGGCTACAGCCAGGCTGTGGCCGAGCAGCTGGCGGAGCAGGACGAGGCGGACCTGGCGCAGAGGGCGGTGGAGATGAACGCGCGCATAGCGCCGCCTCCGCCGCCGTCGAACCCCGCGTTCTGGTTCGAGGACTCGAAGCCTCCCGCTCGGCCGGATAGGGTCGCGGAGGGGACGGGGCGGTTCGCGGACTTGGACCGGATGGCCGAGACGGAGAGGAACGATGAGGCGCTGATCGAGCAGCGGGTGACGGCGTACCGTGAGAGCCTGCCCCCAGTGGAGCCGAACGACACGGTGGAGCACGGCGGCTTGAAGATCGCCGTGTATCTGGACGGCAAGGCCCGTGAGGTGAACCGCCGCGAGGCCGAGGTCGAGAAGATCCAAGAGGGAGGACGCAGAAAATGAGGCTGGACGTCGAGAAGACCAGGCAGGCCGGTCGGGAGGTGCTGACGGCGAAGGACGAACTCCAGGGCGACGACACTCCGGCTTCGCTGCGAACAGCGGCGGACGGTATGAAAGGTCTCGCGCTGCAAGACGCGTTGAACGCGTGCGCGGAGGGCTACGAGGGGTTCAAGACGCGGTTCGGGGACGAGCTGGACTACATCGGGCATTCGGTGATCGCCGCCGCCGACGGCGTGGAGATGACCGACGAGGCCGCGAAAGCCTCTATCGAGAAGCTGGACATCCCCGGGTGAGCGGGCCGTTGACCCGAGCCCTGCTGGACGCGCTCAACCCCGCCGTCTTGGGGGAGCTGGCGCAGGCGATGCGGACGAAGGCGCAGAAGTACGAGCCGGAGCAGTCCCAGTTCCCGCGCCGCTTGCGCTTTCCCGGCGGTGGTGAGGAGTTCACCGGGCGAGCCTCGGACGCGCTCCAACAGCGCGCGGGGCTGGTCGGTCGCACCTACGGGGACACCACGCACATTCTCGGCAACGCCGCTGGCCAATTGGACCAGGCGCAAGGCTTCATCGCCGACAGCAGGAAAACGGCGCGCGACTTCATCCAGGGTGTTGAGGACAAAGACGTCACCCTCGGAACGAACGACGGGAAGATGTGGAACTGCGGCAAGCCGTTCCAGGTCGCGGACGACTTCGCCGTGACCGTGAAACCGGGATCTGTCCCGTCGGGAGCGCCGTACCAGATCGGGCAGCTCGTGCAGATGATGGCCGACACGTTCGCCGAGGATGTCAAACGCCTCGTGGCGCAGCTCGAAGACCTCGGCACCACGTGGGCGGGGAAGATCAAAGATGCTTTGGACCTCTCCAAGCTCGCGTTGAACCCGAAGGGGCAGCCCTACGCCCCGTACGATCCGCGCAAGAACGCGCACGAGCTGGCCAAGGCCATCGCGGACGGTGTCAGGGACGTCCCGTCCGACCCGAGGGAGCTCAAAAACCTCTGGGACCAGCTCAGTGAGACCGAGAAGAACGAGATCTACGCCCGCCACCACGACATCGGCAACCACAACGGCATCCCCTTCGACCCCGAAGACCATCGTGGTCGCGACTACTACAATCGCAAGAACCTGAAAGACATCATCGAGCAGAAGCAACGCGAATGGGACGCGCTGCGTCTGAGCCAGCCCATGGTTCCCATCGGAATGGGCCAAGGCGAGCAGTATGAGAAAGACTGGGCGGCCTGGCAAGAGAAATGCAAAACCGTCCAGCACGAACTGGACGGGTACAGGAACGTCCAAGCGACCCTTGACCGGAGCCTCGACCCGAAGACCGGGCAGCAGGACCCCAACAAACCGCCGCGCTTCCTCGGCCTCCTGGACGAGAAGGGGCATGCCGCGCTCTCGGTCGGCAACCCGGACCTCGCGTCCAACCTCGTTACTGCTTAATATGACCATATGAGTTCTGATACTCGGGTCGTGAAGTCCGCAGCGGTGTACGCGCGGATTTCCGCTGATCCGCACGGGCAGGGGTTGGGCGTGCAGCGACAGTTGGAGGACTGCCGGAAGCTGGCCGCGTCGCGCGGATGGATAGTCGGCCAGGAGTACGTTGACAACGACGTGTCTGCGTACTCAGGCAAGGAGCGACCCGCCTACGCGCAGATGATCTCGGACTTGGAGGCCGGTTTCCGTGACGCGGTGATCGTCTACAACCTAGACCGCCTACACCGCCGCCCTTCAGAGCTGGAAGAGTTCGTCACGCTGTGCGAGTCCGCAGGGGTGCGGGATGTCGCGACGGTGACGGCGGACATCGACCTCGGCAACGACGACGGGTTGTTCATGGCGCGGATTTTCGCGGCATTCGCAGCCAAGGAGTCCGGGCGCAAGTCGGCGCGGATGAAGCGGAAGTGGGAGCAGACCGCCGCTGCCGGACAGCCGGGCGGGTGGGCGAGGGCGTTCGGATACGAGCCGGACATGATCACGGTTCGCGAGTCGGAGGCCGTGGTGCTGCGCGAGGCCGTGGAGCGGTATATCGCAGGGGAGTCGATCTACTCGCTGGCGAAGTGGTTGAATGAGATAGAGGTTCCTACTCCAAAAGACGGTCAGTGGAGCGGCAACTCGTTGCGCCAGGTGTTCGTCTCGGGCCGGATCGCGGGGCTTCGGGAGCATCGGGGGCAAGTGGTGGCCACGGCGGTGTGGGAGCCGATCATCACCGTCGAGCAGCGCGAGCAGGTCTTGGCGAGGCTTGCCGTGCAGCGCAAGCTTGGTCGCCGCACTCCGCGCACGCACCTGCTGTCGGGGCTTTTGACGTGCGGGAAGTGCGAAGCACCGCTGTACTCGCACTCACGCGAGACGGTCACATCCGGGGGCAATAAGAAGAGCCGCCGCTATATCTGCCTCTCCCGTCCCGGCTGGAAAGGGTGCGGGAAGCTGGCCGTGGTGGCGAACCCAGTGGAGGAGCTGATTGTGGAAGCGGTGCTCACCCGCCTGGACTCCCCTGCGGTGGCAAAGGCAATGGCCGGTCGAGAGAACGAAGACCAAGAAGTCACAGTCTTGTCGGAGAAGCTGGCCGCCGATCAGCGCAAGCTTGAGGAGTTGGCGGGGCTGTACGCGGATAACGCGCTCACCGCTCGGGAGTGGATCGCAGCGCGCAACCCGATCCAAGCCCGCATCCGGGACACAGAGCGCCAACTCGCCCACTCCACCGGCAACACGGCGCTGCACGGGTTGGCTGGCAAGGGCGGCGAACTACGAGGCCAATGGGCGGATCTGCCCTTCGAACGCCGCCACGCCATCGTGAAAGCGGTGCTTGACCACGCCGTCATCGCCCCCGGCAAAGGCGGCTGGGTCTTTGACATCAACCGAGTGCGGCCACGTTGGCGCGTGTGATGGAGCCAGTCATCGCCAGGCAGATACTGCGATAGTTAATCCTCTGTACATCGAAAAAATATTGATTGATTGACGTCTAATCCCGGATGTCCTATGGTGAAAGCTGCATACATGATCTCGGATTAATAGGAAGGAACGCCCATGCCACGGGGGTATTCTGCGGATTTCCGTTCCAGAGCGGTGGAGCTGGTCCGCTCAGGAGTGCAGCCATCGACGCAGGTCGCTAAGATTTTCGGCATAGCGCAGAGCACTTTGCGTTCGTGGGTGGCCGCAGACATTGAACGAGAGCAAAGGGAGCGCACCATTAGCATGGAGCATCATGAGATAACCGATCTTCGCGAGCGGATGCGGGAGATCTCAAAGCTGGTTCTCGGATGACTGTTAAGGTAAAAATACCAGATCCAGGAAATTCTCTCATGGAGAAATGCCCAGAAGTCGTGCCAGACTGGCATCCTGAGTTAAACGGGGATCTAACACCGAAGGACATTTCTTACTCCAGCAAGTACAGAGCATGGTGGCTAGGAGCAGTGTGCGGCCATGTTTGGGAAGCCAGAGTAAACAGTAGGTCCCAAGGTCACGGTTGCCCGAACTGTGCCATTCTGGACAGAAGCATCAAAAATAGAATTCCGAAACCGGGGGGCTCACTTGCAGAGCGATACCCGGAGGTAGCAGCAGAATGGCACCCGGCCTTAAATGGTGACTTGATGCCATCCATGATTGGCCACTCCAGCAACAAGAGAGTATGGTGGCAGTGCAAAACGTGCGGGGAGGCATTGTCGGTTGCGGTATGCCACAAGATTAAAGGACGTTCATGCCGAAGATGCTCAATCAAAGACCGCGCTACTCCAAAGAATGGCAGTTCGCTTGCTGATCGTTTTCCTGAGATTGCCACAGAATGGCATCCAGAGAGAAATGAAGGAGTAACTCCTGATGCAGTAAGCTTTGGAGCGAATCAAAAATTCTGGTGGAGATGCCAGCACTGCGGATACGAGTGGAAAGCCCTTGTGGGAAATAGAACAAGGGGTGTCGGATGTCCGCCTTGCGGGCTACGGTCAAGCAGTCAGCTCAATAGCATCCCGAAGCCGGGGCGTTCACTTGCGGAGCGGACCCCAGTTATTGCCGCAGAATGGCATCCCTTGCGAAACGGAAGCCTGACACCAAATCACGTGAATAATAGCAGTGGCTCCAAAGCGTGGTGGCTCTGCAAACGATGCGGGCACGAATGGGAAGCGGTTATAGCGAGTCGAAGCAGTGGGCGAGGATGCCCACCTTGCTCCAGGGTGAATAAAAGTGCTAGATTCAAAGGCAAGACTTCGAGTGAAATAAAAAATGAATACGCTTTGGAGAGGGAGGACAAGCTACGGATTAGCGCTAACTGTATGCCCGAAGCCTCCATAATGGGAAATCGCAGATCTTCTGATCAGAAACAAACCCTCGAATCCTCAGTTTTCTCGAATTCCATTGAGAGAAAGCCTCCGAAAACGGGGTGCACGTTACAGGATCGCGCCCCCGATATCGCGCTTGAATGGCATCCCACATTAAACGGGGTATCGGCGCCAGATGATTTCGGCTATGCTAGCAACAAAAAGGCATGGTGGCTGTGTTCCGTCTGCGGTCACGAGTGGCATGCGGTTATCGGCAGCCGCACGAGAGGGTGCGGCTGCCCTGTATGTGGACGTAAACGAGCTGGACAGCGGAATGCTACCCCTCGGCCTGGGGAGTCCCTCGCCGAGCGGTCCCCTGAGCTTGCGGCAGAGTGGCACCCTTCGCTGAACCTTCCTATCACGCCAGGTGATATATCGGCAAAGAGCGGCAAAAAGGCGTGGTGGATTTGCGCTGCCTGTAATAACGAATGGCAGGCGGTGATCGGAAGCCGAGCAAAAGGATACGGGTGCAGACGATGTGCGGGCCGGTTGCTGGCATCGAGGCTCAGGGTACCAAAGCCTAAGCGTTCCTTGGCGGAGAAGCATCCTAATTTGATCAAAGAATGGCACCCTGTACTAAATGGCGAGTTGACTCCAGATCGGGTAAGCGGTACCAGTGGGCAAAAAATCTGGTGGCTCTGCGAAAAAGGGCATGAATGGCATGCATATGTAAATAATAGGATTCGATCCGGATGCCCCAAGTGTTCTTTATGGGGAACGAGCAAAGAAGAAATTCGACTCAGGTGCGAGCTAGTGGCAGCGGGGGTTCCCATAGACGGCAACCAGGAGATCTTTGCCCCAGGCGCACGAAGATCTCTCCATTGTGACATGATCGTATCGCGATGGAAGGTCATCTTGGAATTCGATGGTAATCGTTTTCATAAACAAAAGTCTAATATTTTGAAAGACGAGAATAAGACCAGAACTCTTTCGGCGCTGGGATGGACCGTTATTAGAATTAGAGAGGCGCTTCCGTTAATCGGTGAAAACGATGTAGTGGTACCTATTTTTTCGAATGCTTTAACTCGTGCGAAAATGACACTCAAAAAGCTTTACGAGCTTGGTTTCGAGGCTGATCGACTCCAAGAGTATCTTATTGCGGATGAGCCATGGGGCGCCGCGGAGGCGGAGCGATCATTCAAACGCCACCTAAGCCGATCTCTGAAAACGGAAAATCCGAGCCTTGCAGAAGAGTGGGATTCGGTTAAAAATGGGGATATTACTCCAGGCGATGTGACACCAGGAAATGCCTATAAAGCTTGGTGGCGATGCAAGCAGTGCTCCCATAGCTGGAAGGCTGCTGTGTATAGTCGCTCAAATGGATGCGGATGTCCGGTTTGCGGCAAAGAGTCTTCAGCTCTTGCGCGAAACGCCCCTATGGCCAATCGATCTTTAGCAGCTATATTTCCTCAAGTTGCCGCAGACTGGCATCCAGACAGGAACGGTATCTTAACTCCAGAATCTACTGGCGCCTACAGTCATAAGGAGATTTGGTGGCTCTGCTCCACATGCGGCCACGAGTGGGCTACCGAACTTCGCAGAAGAACCCGTTACCGATCCGGTTGCCCGTTTGGTTGCGGCAAGCCAGACTGATCACAATACGATCATCATGCCGCTAGCTGAGCAATCTGTGTGAGCGAACGCTGCTGAGGGTATTTACTGGTTTTGGTCCGTCGCCCTAAGAGCACGACGATCTGATGGACGATACCGAGATCGGTGATGATCACTGGCACCCCTTGTCTCTCGCAGGATGCGGCGAGCCAGGTGTCGAAGCATGCGCGGTCCACCCCTGCGATAGTTTCCGGCGGTTTCTCGATCTTGCGGCTCACTGCTACCCCCAGCTCTGCTGGTCGCTGAGCGCATCGCGGGCGACATGTTGGCTCTCGCGTTGCTGGGCAGATTTGGTGAGGGCGAGCACGCGGTCTCCGATGGTGGCGTGCCCGATCCGTCGAACTTCCCAATCGGTCGAGTCTCGGCTCTGATCGGCTTCTTCCGGCTCTGCGATGTCGTCTTGGCGTTGGTCGGTGTGCCAGGCTGCTCGTCCAGCTCGGAGCTTGGTCATGGTGGTGGAGTAGCCGCGTGATTTAGTGGCGATATGGCCCCTGTAGCCGAGGGTGTGCAGCCAGTCGCACATGCCGTCGTTGTCGGGAATCGCAGAGAGCGAGACGAGCGTATGGAGAATGCGTTTGACGTGCTCGCTCGCGGCGAGATGCTCGATAGAGGCCGGGGTGATCCTGACGGGGCTCACGCCGATGTCGACAACGGATTTGGTGACGTATTTCGCGAGGTATCCGGCGATTTTCCGACTTGTGATCCCTTCCGTATTAGGGATGTCGGGTTCGATGTGCTGCGCGTCGATCTGTTTCCCGAATCGCGCCGCGCGGGCTTGCTTGGTTCCGTCGCTCGCGGGGACGGAGACTTCGCTCGCGGCGCGTCTGACCAGTGCAGCGAGGTCGTGCGCGGTGAGCCGGGTGGCAGGCGGCCGGAGCGCTTCTCCTACCGGTGCCGCCGCGTCGAGACGGATCACGGCGTGCAGATGCGGCAGTCCACGGCGTTGGGGCTCTGCGATCTTGACGAACATTAATTTAATGTCGCCAGGGCGTTCGCCCATGTCGCGGAGCCGTTGGGCGAGCAGACGACGCAGACGGATGGTGTAGCGTCGCCAGAGCTCGGGCAGATTCCAGGAGAACAGGGCGTGCCCTGTGTGGTCGTAGCAGTCCAGGCACAACGGCTCGCCGAGGATCGGATCGGTTTTGCCGTGCCGCATGTCGCACCAGACGGGGCGCTTGTGCGGGCAACGCCGCCGCCCAGCCCAGGCGTGGTGGTGGCATTGACCGTCCATCCTCGCAGTGTGGACTTGGCCGAAGCTGGGAGCAGTGAGCGTGGCGAACACTCTCGGGTGCAACGCCACGGTCTCGGGGATATTGTGCCGCCCGCCGAACAGGCCGGCGTGGACGAGCTGGTACACGTCGCCGCCGTAGAGCCGGGAGCAGGACGGGCAGACGGCGGCGCGGCGGTTGTTGCAGCGGGAGAATGCCACGAGGGATTTCCCATCGTCATCGGTTCCGGCGAGCTGGACCGGGCAGGCGCACCATCCAACCGAGGAGGCGAGGGCTTCCCAATCGCCGTAGCCGGGAGAGGCGGCGCGGCGGAGCATCTGTCCGAGCACCGCCTCTCCCTTGACCGCTTGGCGCATGCCGGGAAGCTCCATGCCGGGGATCTGTATCTGCGGCATACGGCCTCGCGCGTTCGGCGTGCTCATCGCCCACCGGCCTGTTTCTTTGCGGCGAACGCTTGCGCCAGCCGGTCGATCATCTGATCCGAGACGTGGAACGCCCGCACTCTGGTGGTCTCCGCGTGCTCTTCCTCCTGGACGTATCCGACGCCGGGGGTGGACTCCGGTATCAGGTCCGCGAGCGCCCCACGGTCTCTGGCGGCTTGGCCGAGCACCATCGCGGCTTGCGTGGGCTCCGAGAGCCGCAGGGCGATCCGGGTCGGGAAGAGCTGGCGCACGGACAGGGTTTCTTTCGAGGGGTCTTGCACAGCGGCGAGCACGGACACGCCGACCGCGCGGCCTTGGGTGAGGACGAGGCCGAGCAGCTGCTCTATCTCTGCCTTGACTTTTCGGTCGGTCTGATAGGTGGTCAAGGACGCTATCTCATCGACCACGAGCAGGATCAGTGGCTCGTCTTTTGTGGGGACGTGCTGGCGCGTGCGCCCGCGCATCCGTTCCGCTCGGTCTGTCATCGTCCGGGCGGCGTCGCGGAGCAGGGTAAGAGCCGCTTCACCGTTGTCGTGTGCGAATCTGGCAAACATCGGCGCACCGGCTCCGAACTCCATCCCGCCTTTCGGATCGATCACCCACACTTGTGCCCTGCCTTCCCACACCACGGGGGACGCGGCGACGAGCAGGGACCAGAGCACCGAGCCTTTCCCGGCTCCCGTAGCTCCAGCGACCAGGACGTGCCGTCCGAGGAGGCGTAGCGTCCACGGTCTGCCGTTCTCGGCGACTCCTACCGGCAGCGCCAGAAGATCGGGGGCTTTTTGCGGCGTGGGGACCGGCACGATCTGCGCCAACGAGTCTGCGCGATGGACCTGGATGACGACCTCTCCCGGCTTGGTCGAGCGGACCACGAGCCGTGACGCGCCGAACGTGTGCGAGAGCGCATCGGCCTGACGCTGCCAGTCCGCCACCGACTGACCGGCCAGCAACCGCACCACGAGGGTGTCCGTCGTCTTGGTGATGCCGATGGCCTGCAGCCGGGGCACGACGGTCTTCCCGTCGAGCTTGGCCGTCAAACCGCTCATCTCCATCACCACGGCCCAACGCCGCTCATAACGGGACCACTTGCGCCAGCGGACCGCCATCGGCCACCACACGACCGAGCGGAATGAAGCCGGGTGCAGAAAACCCCACGCCGTGTAGGCGCACAGCAGCACCCACGCCGACAGCCCTCCCAGCCGGAGGCCGTATTTGACCCCGATAGCCAGGGCCAGGACGACAGGGGCGCTGACCGCTGGGAACAGCACTGCCCACTTCAAAAGATAGAACAGAGTTGTGCCCACAGCGGTGAGCACGTCTTCGAGCAAAGCGTCGCCCGCGCTCTGCTCCTTGGGTTTGTTGTTCGAATTGTTCGCCATGATCAGCGACACCTGAGCCTTTCAAATCGAAGAGAAGTAAGTCGAAGGACGGGGCAGCCGGACCCCGGAGTCACGGAGCCCGGCTGCCCCGAGAGGAGTGACTACGCGGCGGGGCGCACTGGACCGGAGGAGCCGCCGCTTGGCGAGGCAGGGCGGTTCGGGGTGATGATCCCCGCCACCGGGTCCCCGGCCGAACGGATGGACTCCGCGCGGAACGCCACGCCGGAACGGCCTTCTTGGCTCCACGGCAAGGCGGTCAAACCCTCCACCTTCACCGGAGAGCCGACGACGACGTTCGGCTGTCCCGCGACCGTGATCGCGACGACCTCGCCCCCGGAGGAGTCGAGCGCCATCACCTGCACCTGCCACAGCGGCAGGCCGGTCTCCCGGTCCAGCCTCGGCGCTCCGGTGTTGTGCGCCGTCCGTTGCTCCGGCGCTTTCGTGCAGAAAAATCCGACGCCCTCGGTGTCGATTCTCAACTTCATTTCCGTACCTGTTCCTTTTATCCGTCGCCCGTTTCAGATGAAATTTTCGGGCTCTGATTTATTCGCTTATTCGGCGAACGCGACTCGTTTCGAGCCGCGCATAAACAGGTCTACCGGCTGTTTTTTCTCGTCTAAATAGCTTCTCTTCATCTTCTCCGACTTCTTCGGATCATCTTTTCATCGTCCCTTCTCGTCTTGCCTCTTCTGTGCTACGCTGCTGGACAGAATCAGTGGAAAGGGAACGGGTTGAACGCGCTGAAAGCCCTCGCGCAAAAGCGTCATATCCAAACGCATGCGTCGTTCTCCCGCGAGTACAAGAAACAAGCGCGACAGCTCGATCCGAGCCTGGCCGCGAACGCCCCGAGCAGCGCGCAGCTCAACCGCTGGTTCAACGGCGACATCAAAGGACTCCCGTACGCCGACAACTGCCGCGTCCTGGAGAGCATGTTCCTCGGTTGGACCGCCGAGCAGTTGTTCCAGGAGTACACCGGCGACATCCCCGCCTCGGCGGACGCTCCGAAGAACCTGGGGGCCGTCGCGCTCGCGGAGGAAGCCGCCCTGAACAGGGCGGGGACCGCAGACCTCGTCGAAGTCTTCGTGACCCGCTCCGACTTCATGCACGACTACCCGCCGCAGCACCTGTTCAACGGCGCTCAAGAGATCCGGGCCGTCGGCCTCTCGCTCAACATCATCTGCCAGCAGTACCCGGACGGCAGGCTGCGACAGTCGCTGTCGAACGGGGCGACGGTCAAGTGCCTCTTCCTCGACCCCGACGGCAAGCACATCAAAGAACGAGAGCAAGAGGAGGACCACGAGGAAGGCGTGCTCTCGCACCTGACGTCCTTGAACATCCAGACGTTGCGGCGGGTCCGCAAGAAGCTTCCCGCCGATGCCCCCGGCCAGCTGCTCATCCGGGTCTACGACGAGCCCGTCCGGTTCAACGTCACCGTGATCGACAACTCGGTGTGCATCGTCCAGCCCTACCTGCCCCACGCCCGAGGACTAGAATCGCCTACGTTCATCGTGAGGAACGAGCCCGACCGAAAAGGGCTGTACGACACGTTCACGCAGGTTTTCGACTCGCTGTGGGAGCGCGGCAAGGAGATAGAAGCATGACCGACCCCATGGACCTGCTCGTGACGGCTCATACCGCTGTCGACATCGGCGTGAGACTTCTTACCCAGGCGAGGAAAGAATTCTCCCACGGCGTTTCCGTGCAGAGCAAAGGCGACAGGGATTTCGTCACGAATGTGGATCTCGACATCCAGCGGGCGATCAGCGAATACCTCGAAGAGACCACGCCGGAAATCGGCTTCCTCGGCGAGGAGTCGGTCACAAAATCGGCCGACCCACTCTCCGAAGATCTGGTGTGGACCCTCGACCCCATCGACGGCACGTCGAATTTCGCCCACGCGCTCCCGCTGTGTTCCGTCTCTTTGGCCTTGCTCGAACGAGGCGAGCCCATCGTCGGAGTCATCGCCGCGCCGTTCCTCAACCTCCGCTACAACGCGGTCAAAAACGAAGGCGCTTACTCAGACGGGCACCGGATACGGGCGAGCCAGACGGCGAGTCTGCGCAATTCGATAGTCTCCATCGGAGACTACGCCGTGGGCGAGGAAGCCACCCAGAAAAACAAACAGAGGATCGCCCTCACCGCAGCCCTTGCCGAGAACGTGGAGCGTGTCAGGATGTTCGGCGCCGCCACGCTCGACCTCGCTTGGGTCGCCGAAGGCCGCACCGACGCATGCGTCATCCTCTCCAACAAGCCCTGGGACACCGCCGCTGGAGTCATCATCGCCCGAGAAGCCGGAGCCCTCGTCACCGACACGAGCGGCGCATCGCACAGCTACAGCTCGACAACCACTGTCGCTGCAGCTCCCGGTATCTCGCCAGCACTTCTCGACCTCGTTCGCCAGGCTATCGCAGAATAACCACACCAATCGGCCATGCGCTCGCTCGATCTGGCGTGAAGCGAGACATTCCACCGCTGTACCGCCAAGCGCGGCTATGGCATATCTCATAATTAACCAGCTTGAAGTGCTCCGTTGGCAACCGTCGCCGCGTGTGCCTCGCCGCCGTCCGCTAGCGCTCCCTGCGGCTCGGCCCCCTTGCGCCCATTGCCAACGGTCCTGACCTCCTGGCTGATTTGAGCTGGTGAGACCGATCAAGCGGCAAAGTGGTGAGGACTTTCTTTACTCCGATCAAGCGGCAAAGTGGTGAGGACTTTCTTTACTCCGATCAAGCGGCAAAGTGGTGAGGACTTTCTTTACTCCGATCAAGCTTTGCCTGTTCTAAAATGTGTGTCTCTTCGTATGCTCCGCAGTCAGAATTTTGGCGAATTCCCGGAAATTCTGCGGCAGAAGATTTCGAGATTGTCATGTTGCTCGATCACTCGACAGCGACTAGAGTGCTGAGCAAGATCGCTGATGCGCGGAGGAGCGGAAACCCTCGCGCTCAGCCCGACCTTGGAGGCCTTGTGGTCTTACGTCGTTGCGGACTGCCCACGCGGCCCGTCGTCCTTACAGGGATGCCGCGTGTCTGATCAAGGTGGTTTCTCGCTGGACTCGGAGGAGTCGGAGTCGGTGTGCCGGGCTGTGTTGAAGTCGCTTGGGGAGCGCCACCAGCTCTTGGCGGACAAGATCGCGGACTCGTCGGATTTCGAGGGCGCGGCCGACGAAGCCGGTCGCCGCGCGCAGGAGCTGGCGAGATCGGCGAAGGCCCGACTGGAGGAACTGCGATTGGCTGGCGCGGCCCGGACGGTCGGCACGGTTCAGAACGTGTTCTCCGGGGTGGCATTGGTGCGGGAGACCGATTTCGAGGCCGAATATGGATTGAAGTCGGCTGGCTCGCGGATCGGCGGGGTTGGCGCGTGAAAACCGAGACGGCGGAAGTTCCGGACGCGGGGCGGCGCGATCCGCGAGAGATGGCGGTGTGGGACGGAGCGAAGGAGAACGCCGCGCTGCGCGAGGATATCGCGACGGTTTTCCGGCTCGGGTTCGTCTCGTTCAAGCACCCGAAGGTGTCGGGGTCGGTGCAGTTGTCTGGGACTCCGCCCTTGGTGCGGTTGGGCTCTTCCGGATCGAGGGTGTTCCGCAGCCAGGAGCCGCTGCTCGCGGTCTCGGGGTTCCCGCGCGAGTTCGGGGAGTGCATGGAGTGGGCGGCGGCGAAGGCGGTGGAGCGCTACGACCTGTATGAGCGTCTGGCGGACGATCCCCGTATGAAGCCTGCGGACGCGGCGGAGACGAGCGGTTTCGACCTCGAAGCGCCTGCCGGGTGCCGCACGCTGCCGGGGCGCGTTGACTTCCTCGAGAAGGCGAAGCAGGCTGTGGAGGGCGATACAGGAGCACTGGCGTTCCTCAAACGCCATAGCGACCGGGTCGCGCATGTGGAGCTGATGGCCGAGACCGGGGCGGGCGCGATGTCGGTGGTGCTCGACGGCCGGGACCTGCCCGTGTCGATGACCTCCGCGCGTTACTCGGAAGCGGCGAAGCTGGCTTGCTGGGGACTGCGGGCGGCGGGGATCGAGGCGCAGAAGTGGGCCAACCAGCTCGCCCGTCAGCTCGTGGACGCGACCGCCGGGGTCGGGGAGGCTCTGGCCGACGACGAGCGGGTCGAGGTCGACTTCACGCGGGGCTTGCCGGACTGGCCGGACGAGATGGCCGAGGACTTCGAACAGCTCAAAGAATTCCTCATGGACCTGCAATGCACGAGGCACGACTTCGTGACCGAGCAGAAGCGCCGCGAGGAGGAGCGCGAGCGCCAACAGGCGGAGACCGATGCCGATCTGGAGCGCCGCAAAGCCGCCGCGATAGACGAGCTCCGGATGCAAGGGAGGCTCGGGTGAGTGAGATCGGGTCGCGCCCCTACCCGGAGCCGTGGGGCGAGGTGCAGAAACTGGTCGCGGAGCCCGTGTGGCTCGGCGTCAACGAGTGTGAGCTCGCGGACTTCGCCCAAACGCTGCGCACCGTGGCGGATCTGGAGCGCGCGAGCGGCGACGAGATCCATTCCCACGCGGGCCGGTTGGAGGACAACCACGCCGGGGGCGGGTTGGACGCGGGGCCGGAGGCGCTGCGCTGCGACTCCACAGCCCTGCACGTCCACGCGGAGCGCTGCGAGAAGACCGCCGCGATCCTGGACGAGGCCGCGCAGGAGATCCGCGAGGCGAAGGTCGATCTCAGCATCCTCGGCGCCTACGCCCAGTCCGAGCAAGAGTCCTGGGACGTGCTGCTCAAACAGACCGCGAACGCTCGATGGGTGCAGAAGCTCGCCGCCAAGAGCCTCGAGAAGGCCCAAGCCGCCGCGAAAGCCAGAGCGGACAAGGCCGAGACGTTCTTCACGGCGAAGATCCGCGAGCACGACAAACTCCACGAGGAAGAAATCGTCGTCGGGCACGTCGATCTGGACGAGGTCGACGGGCCGTCCGCTAGAAACGCCGCCGCCGAACCCCAGCCAGCGAGCCCAGTTCGGCCTGCCGAGACGGAATGGCGAGGGGCCGCCGATGCGAGCGCGTTCGAGCACCATGAGAACGCGTGGCCCGCGCAACCCGAGTCGCAGGCCCCCGCGCCCAGCGGCACGCCCGACTCAGGCCACCGCGCCGATCAGCCCGAACGCCCGGAGCATTCCTGGCCCCCGCCTCCTGAGGACCACCCGAGCGGCGATCCGGCGGCCACGACGTCCGCACAGTCCGGGTCCGCCGTCTTAGAGCACGACACGAGTCCGGCCTCGACCGAGGCGCAGGCCGCAGACCTCGCGGTCCCCGACGACGTGACGAACATCGACCTACAGGAGTCGAGCGACGCGGCGACGATGGGCGCGGCGGGCTCGATGACCGGGCAGGCTTTGAACCTCGCGAACGTCGAGGAGCAGTACCGGGCCGGGGGCGCTCACGGCTACCACGGCGACGACGGGTTCTTCGGGGACCGCCGCGCGGAGGAGCTGCCCCAGGACCATAAGAGCGTGTTGGCTCGGTGGGCGAAGTGGCTCGGCGCGCAGCCCGACGTGTTCCCCGCGCGCGGTCTCGCGCCGACAGGCGAGCCGAAGTACCTGCTCTCGCGGCATTTGGACTCGGAAGGCTTGGATAGGACGTTCGTCTACTCGAACCTCGGGCCGGGGGTGCTGGGGAAGCGGCTGCCGGTGCGGGCGTGGCCGGGGTGGGAGCACGCTGCCGACCCTGTTGTGCACGTCGCGCTGCTCGGCGGCGACGACCTCGTGCATGGGGCGCGGCGGCATTTCGAGCAGCAACGCGATCTCTTCGCGGCGCACGGGCTCACGTACTCGCTCGTCGGCATGGCTGTCACCTACCCGGCGACCGAGTACGCCCGCCGCGCCATCCAGGACACCAACGGCCATTTGACCGGCGCGGAGGCGGTCGAAGCCCCGTTCCTCGTGGCGGCGGCGGGGCCGCTGGTGGAGCCCGAGGGCGGCTCGGCGCACCCGTTGCAGTACTTCACCCCCGACCTCTACAACAGGATCACGGAACTTTTGGCGGGGCCGTGGGCGGTGGAGGCCCGCGCCCGTGCGCTGGACTGGGTCGCGGACATCGTCGAGGGTTCGGGGGCGCAGAGCTGGGAGGGCTTCACCGCAGTGCGCCAGGAGATCAAAGACCGCCGCACGGTCTCGCAGCGGGCGTACCTCGCTGCGTGCGAGGACGGGGCGCAGCTCGGCGCGCAGACCTGGCGCAACCTCGCCCAAGTCCAAGCCCTCCCCGAGGCGCAGCGCTCCCCGATCCACTTCCAAGGCTTCCTCGCCTACCACCGCGCGCTGATCGCCCTCGCCGGCTTGGAGCGATGGGGCCAGGCGCAGCTCGCCCAGGACCCCGGTTTCGTCCACGACCTCGCCTATCTCGCGATCCGGGCGAAAGAGGCGGACGGGGACCGCGACCTGCCCGTCCGCATGATCGCGCAGTTGCCCGACCCGGCGCAGAGCTATTGGAAGGCCAGATGAACGCCACCATGCCCGAGCGCCCATACTTGACACAACGATCACGGAGAGGAACCCACTAGAGCATGGCCGACGTGGAACTCAGTCGCGAGGACGCCGCTCTCATCCTCAACGACTTCGACACAGCAATCGAAGAGCTGAGGGAGATTGTTGAATTTGCTCAAAAACTTGAGACACCACCGGATGCGTTCGGCTCGGGCGCGGAGGGCAAGAAGTCTCAGGAGCGGGCGCGGCTGAACGGCGAGAACATCGCCCAATACGCCAAGGACACGCTCGCCGCCACGTTAGAGCGGAAGAAAGCGGCGGAGGCAAGAATTCATGCCATCTTCGGCGCGGATTTCGACAGCAAAACCGAGTTGGCGAAGATCAATCCCAATGCGGGCAACCAGGGCCACCTCACAGGATTCGAATGAGAACCGCCATGAAAAACAACGTCGCCGTCCCGCTCGCCCTTATGGCGCTCCTCGCCGCAGGATGCCAACGCGGAGGAGCCGCCAGCCCGACCGGGACCACCAACACGGGCAACTCGACACCAGCTTCCGCAGCGCCAGCGCCGAAGAACCTGGTCACCCCAGAGACGGCGGGTAAACCCGTCCTCAATCTCAAGCTCGGCGAGCCGGTGGCCTTCCGCAAAGGCGGCATCACCCTCACCCTGATAGCTAAAAGCTTCGAAAAGCTCGACGGCGACCCACCTGACCAGACCGATTTCCTCAAGAAAGAGAGCTGCGGCGTGTGGTGGAAGCTGTCGGAGGAGATCGTCGTTGACGCAGAACCGAACGCCACCTGGAGCAACTGGGCAGTGGACTCTTTGGGGGGATTTATCGGATTCCAAAGAGGGACCGGAGGAGAAGGATTCGCCCATATCCCGGTGACTGATCCCGGCACGGGCCCAGATCGAATCATCAATGTCACTGTGCCCGCAGAAGCCGAGCGTAGGGCGCACCCAGATACTCCTTTCCACAAGACGCTTGAGTCAAAGGAGTACTACGGTATGTGCGGGACTGACCATGACGGTGAGCTCACTGGACAGCCCAGCGGTCTGGAACCGCTCGGGGTCGATGCCAAAATCGGCAACATTCCCGAGGGCACTCTCAAGCCGACGACGATTGCGAGGTGGCTCCGATGAGTGAGAAGAATTTCATGGCCGATCCGGCCAGTGATTTCATCGAGAACCTGGGAGTCGGGGCGAGTTTGCAGCCTGACGCGATCACGAGCCAGGTGGCGCAGGTGGCCCAGCAGGTCGGCTCACGGATCGCGGACACATTGCAGACCCTCCACAAGAGCGTCGAGTCACGGCATTGGGTCGGCAAGGCCGGGGACGCGACTCGTGGGGAGGTGGAGGATTTGGCGACGGGGGCCAAGACGACGGCGGAGGTCATCGGCGAGCATGTGCAGCAGGTGCAGGCCGTCGCGGAGTCCGCTACAACGGCGAAGTCGGTGGTGGATCAGAACAGCCAGTGCGTGGCAGGGGTGTCGCCTATGGATCAGGTGAAGGCCGTGGCACGGGCGTTGCAGAACCACTACCACGAGCCTGGCGAGCCCGAATACCCCTCGCTCGACTACCCCGGCCGTATCCCGTCGACGCCGAGCGAGGACCGTGGCGACACCCCGGACGGCGCGTCTCAGATCCAAACCAAACCGTCCGCAGGCGGCGCTGCCTCGTCGGGCGGAGCGCCTGAGAGCGGATCGGCCGCCACGCCTGTCGCGGCGAAACCCCAAGCGCAGGACGGCACGACCAGCGGCGCGCAGCAACCAGAAGCGGAGGGCGAAGGCAAGCCCGCTGGCGACGGGCAAAGCGCTGGGGCCGGTTCGGGCGGCGGCGCTGGGAGCGGCGGCGGATCGGGCGATGGCAAAGGCTCGGGCGCTGGTGGCGGCGCGGGCGGGGGTTCGCCGTTCGGCGGTGCGCCAGCTTCGGGCACCCCGTCCTCGAGTTCTGGTTTCGATTCCTCGGAGTCGGGGGCCACGCACGCGATGAGCGCGGGTGACTCGCTCCTCGGCTCATCCGGCGGGGGTTCCGGTCTCGGCGGCGGTGTCGGGACGCTCGGCGGCGGGGATCACGAGCGGTCCCTGTCCGCGAAGTCCGGTGTCGGCGGCGCGATGGCCGGTAGGCCGGTGGTGAACGTGAACGGCCTCGCCGGTGCTGGCGCGGGCCAGGGCGGCGGCATGGGTGGTTTCGGGGGCATGGGCGGCGCTGGCGCTGGACGGGCGGCGGAGAAGGAGCACAAGACCGCCGACTACCTGCGGGGCGAGCAGCACGGGCAGGAATTGTTCGGCGGGGATCTGCCGGTGGCAGGCCCGGATGTGATCGGCGCGGTGAGCGCGCAAGAGGTCGCGGAGGCCGAGGCAGAACGCGCAGATGCCGAGCAGGAGCAGGCGCGGCGGTTGTTGGAGGAAGAGGGATCATGGGACGCCTAGTAGCCGAGGGCACTGCTCAGGAGGGAACAGCATGCAAGTGAACATTGAGGCGCTGCGGGCTGCGGCGAAGAGCACGGACGACCTCGCGGGGCAGGTGGTGGTCAGCGGCGCGCCGAACGTGATGGCGTACCCGGCGCAGTACCAGCAGGCCGCGCGGGACGCGATGGCCGGTTGGGACGCCTACACGTCCGCGTGCTCGTCGGTGGCGGACGGCACGGGGCAGGTGCTGGGGAACTACTCGGGCGCGGTGCGGGGTTTCGGGGACGCCCTGCGCGGGTGCGCGGACCTCACCGAGTGCACGGACGACGACGCGGGCGCGGAGATCGCCGCGACGATGGACCGGGGGGCGTGAGGGCGTGGGTGTGACGAAGGCGCTTTTGGTCGCGACCTACTCGGACCTCTCGAAGTTGGACGCGATGCGCAAGGCCGGTCAGGTGTACGTGGACAAAGGCGCAGACCTCGCCGACCGGTTGGCCGGGTTCGTCCTCCGTTCCGCCGATGTGGACGGCTGGCACGGCAAAGCCCAAAATGCCGCAGGGGCTCGCGCCGACGAGCTGGCGAAGCACGCCCGCGCCATCGGGGCGCAGTTCCAGGACGTCGGCAAGGCGCAGATCACGGGCGCGGACGCGATGGTCGAGCCGCTGCGGATCGCGAAGGAGCAGATCCACCGCGCCGAGGGCCGCGACCTGTTCCCCATGGTCGTCAACGAAGATCTCACTGTCGTGGACCCGAACCTCGACGCCTACCGCCAACAGCTGGTGAAGCTCGGGTACACCGACGTGGCCGAGCGCGTGCAGAAACGGATCGAGGCCAGGGCGGACACCGAGGCCAAGCTGCAACAGGCGGCGAAGGACTGCGAAGAGGCCATCGACACGTGTGCGAGGGCGATGACAGACGGGCTCGACATCGCGTCCGCCGAGGCTCCCGTCCTCGCCGGGCTCAACAAAGCTCAGGCCGAGCAGGACGCGCAAGACGTCCGCGACGGCAAGACGCTCACCCCCGAGCAGCAGCAGCGGATCGACGCGGCCACCCAGCTCTCCCAGGAGCAGTGGACCGCTCTCTCCGAGGGCAGGGACGCCGAGCTGTCCCCGGCGCAGATGCAGTACATCCGCGCCCTCAACCGAGCTTTGGACGGGAAGAGCACCGGTGAGATCAAAGCCCTCGCCGACAAGCTCGGCGTCGGCCCGCAACTCGGGAACGCTTTGGAGCTCGCGGGCAACGAGCACGTTGTATCCACTCTCCCCAAGCTCGGCCCGGACGGCAAGCCCGCCGCCTACGAGCGCACCAAGGGCGGGATCGAGCAGTTGCCGAGCAAGGCGCGCGAGGCGGTCACCCAGGCCGGGGCGCGGTGGGAGCAGGTCGGGGGCAACAGCCATCAGCCGCAGATGCGGTTGGACGTGGAGCACGGCAGGGACCTCAACGACCTCAACGCGCTCTTGCAGCAGAGCGACGAGCAAGTGCGGCAGAACTCGGCGCTCGACGGCGCTTTGGCGGACCGGGCCAAAGAGATCCAGCATTTGGCGGCGAACCCGCCGAAAGACCAGTTCGGGCAGTCCGTGATGGTCACCGGGCAGGAGCAGTCCGACCAGGTGGTGCAGAACCTGCTCCGCACGGTCGCCCCGGACCACGAGGTCGTCCACGACCAATTGCGGGGCGCGGACGGTCAGGCGCTGCTGTCGGACCTCACCCACTACCGGTGGAGCGACGGCGGGAGCGCGGCGGGGGCGTTCCTCGACCAAGGCGCGAACGCCGACGTCGCCGGGCACCAAGGCGTGCTCGCCGGTCAGAGCGAGCGGACAGTCGCCGACTACTTCGCCGCCCATCCCGAGCTGAACCAATGGGGCGGGCACACGTTCGGGGAGACCAACCCGGCCCTCGCCCAAAGCGCCGCGCACGGCCTCGCGCCGTATTTCGGCGACCTGACCGGCTCGCAGCTCGCCACGCACGCCAGCACGTTCGGCGGGGGCTTCGACGCCGACGATGCCTACGAGAAAGGGCTCTCCCCCCACGCGAAGCAGCTGCTCGCCACCCTGTCCACCGACGACACGGCGGCCACCACGCTCAAAGACGCCGCGAACCAGGAGGAGAAGAGCCTGCTCGACAAGATGGCCCAAGCGCACAACAACGGCGACCCCCAGGGGGCGAAGGAGTACCTGCAAACCGCCGAGCGCACCAGGGCCTTGTCCGACCGGGGCCTCTACGACGCGATGGAGGCCCGCTACGGCAACACCGACGAGGCCGCGAAGCACGAGTACGCCGTGAAGAGCACCGCGTGGGACACCCTCAAATCCGTCGTCGGCACCGGAGCGAAAGCCGTCCCCGGCATCGGGACCGCGCTCGGAGTCGGGCTGGACGTGGCGAACCCCGCGATGAAAGCATGGTTCCTCGGCGACGCCCCCGCAGCGCACATGCCCCCGGCCCCGCCACACGAGAACCCCGTCGTCTTCAAAACCATGGTCGCTCAAGCCCTCCTCACCACCAACCCCGACCTCGGACAGGGAAACAAGGTGGTCGCACCAGACGGGCACATCCTCTCCGAGGACGACTGGCAGGACAAGCACGGCGGTAGGAGCAATGCAAACCGCGCTGAATACAAGGCGGAGTTGGGCAGGCTCCTGGAAGACTTGGCCACAGGATATTCAAGCCTGACCGACGACGTCCACGGAACCTACAACGACACGGCGAATAACAACGGGCAAGAGGAGAAACATCCCTGATGACCCGCTCCCTGCTGGCAGCTGCCTTGAGCCTGGCCATGCTCGCCGCATGCACCCCCGCGCCGCCCCCGAAGCCCCCTGCCACACAGGGCGACGGGCTCCACCACCTCTCCGAGCACTTCAAAGACCTCCGCTTCGCCTGGACCGCAGAACCCGGCATCGACCTCGTCAAAGGCCCGATGGTGGCCGTGCGGGCGTACGAGGAAGGCTCAAGGCTCGCCGGAACGACCAACAAGGAGAGCGACCTCTACCCAGGATTCGCGCGCGCGGTCCTCCCGTCAGCCCCCCCGGAAGCAAGCTCCCCCCACGAACGGGTGGGACTCTGGCCCATCGACGACGACCCGGACCCCCCCGCATGGCTCGTTCAAGAGCGAACCATACGCGGGGGAGGCGTGCTGCACATGAACGTGCTCTCCCTCACGCCGCTGAACGACGGTCAATGGGCCGCTGTCTACTGCACAGGCGACTACTCCATCCTCTACCAGCAGCCAAACGGGAAATGGAGCCACACCATCAATCCGAAGCATCCGGCGCTCACCGACCCCGCCCGTGTTCCGGCAGACGCGGGATGGGGCGGCATAACACGGGTGGTCGTCCAACGATCCGCTGAAACGCCCGCCCCGACCAGCGCTCAAAACGCGCGCGACGCCTCCCCCCCGCAGCAAGGCCCGCTTCCCGCGCCCGAGGCCGACGTGTTCGGCGAATGGAAGGTCGTCGGTCAGATCAGTATCGGATCGCTCACCGGACAAGTGCCGAACACGTGGCCGGACAGTTCGAGGGACTACAAATCCGATCTCTGGTCAGACGGCTCCTGGGGCGAAGAAGACTGGAAACGCGCGCACGACGAGTGCATGCAAAAGGCCCCCGACCCTCGCGAGACACGGGTGAAATGGATGCTCGGCGAGCACGACGGCCCCTACCCGTACCCCGAGGCCTTGCCCGCGCCCGTCCCCGGCTGGCCCGCAGCGCGCGAAGGGTAAGGAGTCGGGACTGCTACTGATGCGGCAAGGTTTCCCGACAAGTCTCCGGGGTCTGCCTAGCCAGAGCGAAACATCGCAAACTATGCCTTCTCCACTGGCCGGTTTTTGATCTACTTTTCTCATCACACGCTGGCACCGAGCGTCATTAGTCGAAGGATAATCACGCGAGAATAGTTGAAAAATACCCTTGAACTGCTTTTTAACCAAGCGATGCGCTAAATTCTGCCGGATAGCCCAATGGTCATATTTACAACTTGACAGGAAGACCAGCACGTTCGTGCCCGGAACCGGGCAAGACATGGCCAAAATGGACGCTTCTGATAAACGGGCAGAAGATCTCTACCAATTGGCTCACAGGATGGACCCGAGTCTAGGGAAGGATGCGGTGTCGGTGACGACGTGGATGGGCTACGACCGGCCCATGGACATCTTCGACCCCACGAGCGACAAATGGGCGGGCAAGCCAGATTTCGCGCTCAACGGCGCGCAGGCTTTGGACGAATGGCAGGACGCGCTGCGCATCACCCATGACGACGCTGCGGCGGGCGGGCGCTCTTTCAACACGGTTATCGGACACAGCTACGGATCGGCGGAGGTCGGCGCGGCGGCAACCCACGGCCGCCACCTCGACGCGGATGCGATAGCCGGTGTTGGCTCGCCGGGCATGTTCGCGAACCAGCTGAGCGATTTCAACATCAACACGGGAGGGACAGTGTTCGTCGCGACAGCCGACAACGACATGATCAAAATGGCCAGCGTCGGAGACCCGGTCATCGAACCCCTCGGCCCGGACCCCAGGACCGTGACGGGCGCCTACCAATTCCAGACCGACCCCGGCCCGGAAGGCGACTGGTACTACGGCGGGCTCAGCGGCGACGCGCACAGCAGCTACTTCACCCAAGACAGCACCGGAATGACGAGCATGGCGCAAATCATCCTCGGCCAAACCCCGAAACACGCATGAACGCCGCCAAGAACGCGACAGCGTTACTCCGCCTCGCTATCGCCGCGACGCTGCTCGTCGCGGGCTGCGCCCCGCGCACCGGGCAGGCGACGGGCACAAGCACGACAGCCGCCCCAGGAGCCCAAGGACACATCATGATCCCCGCACCAAGCGTCACCAGCCAGCAACAAGCCCAAGAGACCCTGTACGGGTACATGCGAAAGACCCTTGAGGGGCTACCAGCGGGAGTGTCGATCTACAGCGCTCACCCCTGGCAAGGAGGAAGCAACAGCGCCTGCGACGACCGAATCGACCAAGAAAACGCGCCGATCACCTATCACGATACTTTTGACATGAAGCTCCCGGCAGGCACAGCCTCGGATGCTCTGATCGCGAAAGTTAGGGAGCTTTGGGAAAGCTGGGGCTGGCGGGTCAAAGAAAGTGAAGGCGACGGCAATTTTAGCTGGTATGGCTATTCGCCAGATGGATACCAGCTAGATATCATGGGTTATTCCGGAAGACTGGCCGGTTATCCACCGACTTTTGGTGGGCGCACGCCGTGTTTCCCTCCTCGACTCCGAGACGATCATGTTCCCAAACCCCGGATCATCACCCGTGATGGCTTCGACTACAACCAGCCGAGCGAATCTGCCGAGCCGGGCAAGCCGAGCAACCTCTTCAAATGGTGATGGACGCTTCCTCGTCTGAAGAGCGTTCGTCAAGATCCCGAACGTTCTTTCTGCGCGCGATATGGCTGGTGGTGGCCAGTGACTTCCTCACATGCTGCACATGCTTCCTTCTAGCCGGAGACCTCGATTATTGGACGCTCAGCTCAGGTGAGTACACGTCGCGGAATCTCTGGGCAGTTATCGGGATGCGGGCCGCAGGGATCGGCTCGTACGGCCTTCTGGCAGGGGCGCTCGGGTGCGCTGCGGCCTCGACTCGCCTCGGCGAGCGAACACGACCGAGCGTTATTGCCTCATTAACGGTATGCGCCGCGCTTGTGCCAGCGTATCTCTCCATGTTTCTTGTCGTGGGACCCTAACGCGATATGGAGCGCCCACACAGCTAGCGGCGACATTGAGCAACCTCTTCACGTGGTGACAGCATGATCCGTGAGCAGGGCTAACGTTCGCGCGTGATGGTATGCGGGAAGTTCGCGACGACTGTGGGGTCTTCGTGGCCTTTCTGGAAATCAGCGTCGCACGTTGCCAAAATATTGGGCCGCTCATTGCCTTCGATATATAGGTGCGTCTCGATGCCTGAGTTCGTGATGCCGCCGTCGCTGGGATCGTCGGGTTTATTGCTGGTCACATGCCGTATTGTCCAGCCGAACTGCGCCCATATTCGGGTAATTTCGTCGGAGAGCTGCTTGGCCTCGTCGGAGGACTTCACGCCAAGTTGTCCCTCGTGCAGGAGATAGAATTTCGATGCGAAGAGAGGCGGAAAGTCTTTACTGGTTTGCGTCTCGGGATGAACGACATACGGGATGTGCGCGGGCTGCCCTCCTGGAGCCTCCAAACTCCAGTACCAGCCGGGCGGAAGCTTGTCGAGCGTTTGCTGGAGAAACTCGAAGCACGCCCGGCCCGCCGCAGCCTCGTCGGGCAATGTCGATTTGAACCGGTAGGGCGGTGTGTACGAGGTGGTTGGAGCGCTGGACCGGTTGCTGTTCAGCACTGCCTTCTCGCCAGCGCTTCCGAATGCGTAGCCGAGCACCAACGAGAGGATGAGGATCGCCCACCCCCAGCCGACCCAACGCAAAGCCGGTCTCTGCTTGTAGACAGCCCACGAGAAACCTGCTGTCGCGACGAGGAAAGCTGCCAGCCATCCGCCTGCGATAGTGGCATCGGCGATCATCACCAACGACATGTCACAAGGCCCGGAGGACGGGCATCCGTCGGCGATCATGGCCGACAAGCCGATGATGAACAACTCGTACGCGCCCACAGGGAAGAGCAGCAAGATCAGAAGGACCCCGACGACCCATGACAAGCCGCGATGGACCGGCTCTTTCCCCGGCTTGTCGATCTGTCCCATGATCTAGTCCTCCACGTCATCGCCCGCGATGGCCCCCAATGCGGTCAGCAGAATCCAAGGATAACCCGCGAGTCAGTCGCGCGGGTTCCTGCTGGCGCCTGCGCCGAAGCGGTTCGGGCTGTTGCGCCGCCACCAGGGCAGTCGGCTGCGGGCGTGCAGGTCCGCGCACAGCTGTGCGATCTCGGTCGCGCCGTCCTGCACGGCGTAGAGCCGGGACGCGATCTGGCCGACTGCCGATTCCAGCGCCTCGGCTTCGGCGGAGTCGAAGCCGCCCGAGGCGACCACTGCTTTGTCGAGCGTGTCGACCGCTGCGGCGAGCGCCCGCCATGCCGCCTCGGCCTGCTGCGCGGCGTTCGGGTCCGGTTCGCGGCCTTGCGCGGTGGCGCGCGGCGGCGGCGCGATCCGCATCTCCACCACTTCTTTCACCTTCGCGGCCTCGGGCAGGGCGCCGCGTCTGCCGCCCGCGTCCCACTCGACGACTTCCCAGTTCCGCCCGGCTTGGCGGACGGACCGGGCGAGGAGGATCTCCGCGCGCAGGCAGTCGCCCGCGAGCAGGAACACCGCCTGCGAGCTCTGGTCGTAGCGCTCGGCCTCGTCGCGCTGCTTGCGGCGGGCCAGCGGGCCGACCTCCTCCAACGCCAGCTCGGCGGAGATCAACGCCTTGAGCAGGCGCTCGGCGGCGGCGGTGAGGACGTCCCCGAGCGCGGCGAAGCCTGCGGGGGAGAGCTGCCCGCAGAGCCCGGCCTCCTCGGCGCCCGCGTCCGGCCCGGGGGCTGGTTCGGGCGCGGCCTCGGCGAAGAAGTCCGCGCGGAACATGCGCGTGTTGATCTGGCCCGCCTTCGCGTACGCGGCCCGGGCGGCGCGGACGCCCGCGCTCAGCGCGGCGAGCCGCCGGACCACGTCCTCCGCGCGTTTGAGCCACAGCCGGTGCTCCGCAGCGTACGCGGCGCCCTCGTCGCCCGCGAGCCGCTCTGCCCGGTCGATCAGCTCGTCCCTGGCCGTCAATGCGGCTTCGAGCTCCTCTTGTTGCGCTTGGAAGTGCTCGGCGGCGTGCTGCATGAATGTAAAGAGCTCCGCCTTGTGCTCCGGCCCCCCAGACGGCGATCTGCGGTGTTGCTCCTCGCCTCGCGTACCCTGCTCGTTCCTCGCTTCTTGTACGCCACGGCTCGGTGCGCCTTGCATCTCATCCGCCTGGAACGCCGGGGCCTCGGGTCGGGGCAGCAGGGCGAGGACCGCGCGCTCTTCGTCCAACAAGGCTCTGGCCCGCCCGTCGGCCAGTTCCCATTCCGCGCCGAACAAGATGGCGGCCTCCCCGTCCCACAGCTCCCACAGCGGGTCTGTGGCCAGCCGGGTCCGGACGAATTGCTCCCTGGTCCGGGCGTTCTGCTGGTTCAGGTCCGCCACGGCCTGCGCCCAGTCCTGATCTGAAGCGCCCTGATCGCGAGCGGCCCGGTCCTCAGCCACGGGCGCCGTGCTCCCGCCGCGCGTACTGGGCCTCGACCCCGGACTTCTCCGCGCCCCACCAGTCCTGGTGCGCCCGGTACCAGTCGACGGTCTCCCCGAGGGCCGCGCGGAAGTCGGTCTTGCGGGGGCTCCAGCCCAGCTCGGCGGTCAGCCTGCTCGCGTCGAGCGCGTACCTGCGGTCGTGGCCCGGACGGTCGAGGACGAGCTCGATGCGGTCCGGGTCCGCGCCCGTGAGCTCGCACAGCAACTGGGCCACGGCGAGGTTGCCCTGCTCGTTGCCCGCGCCGATGTGGTAGGTCCGCCCCGGCTCGCCTTTGTCCAAGATCGCCCACACCGCGTCGTTGTGGTCGTCCACGTGGATCCAGTCCCGCACGTGCTTGCCGTCCCCGTACACTTTCACGGACCCCCCGACGAGCAGGTTCGTGATCTGGCGCGGGATGAATTTCTCCACATGCTGCCACGGGCCGAAGTTGTTCGTGCAGTGCGAGACGGTGGCCTCGACCCCGAACGAGCGCACCCAGGCGCGCAGCAGCAGGTCCCCGCCCGCCTTGGAGGCGGAGTAGGGGCTGGACGGGTTGAACGCGTCCCCTTCGAGGAAGCGGCGGTCCTCGCCGAGCGCGAGGTCCCCGTACACCTCGTCCGTGGACACCTGGTGCAGGCGGACCCCGTGGCGGCGGACGGCTTCGAGCAGGACGAAGCTGCCGACGATATTGGAGCGCACGAACGCCCCCGGGTTCACGAGCGCGTTGTCGTTGTGCGTCTCGGCGGCGAAATGCACGACGGCTTCCGATTGGCGCACCAGCTCGTCCACCACGGCCTCGTCGGCCACGTCGCCCTTGACGAACACGACCTGGTCGGCGATGTCGGCGAGCGTGCCGAGGCTGCCCGCGTAGGTGAGCGCGTCGAGCACGGTGACCTCGGCTTCCGGGCGGGTCGCGAGGGTGCGGCGCACGAAGTTGGCCCCGATGAACCCGGCTCCGCCGGTCACGAGAAGTTTCATGGCTCCAGTATCCCAGAGCGCGCCGCCCCGGCGGAGAACGTGCGCGAAACACGTTCGGCAGCGATGATAGTCCGATGACTGTCAGACAAGACTCGGCGGCGGCCACGGCCAGACAGAGCCCGTCGCTGGAGTTCTGCACCATCCACGGCTACCGGCGCGCGTACCGCATCGCGGGCTCCGGCCCGGTGCTGCTGCTCATCCACGGCATCGGCGACAACTCGTCCACCTGGGACGAAGTGCAGACCCTGCTGGCCGAGCGGTTCACCGTGATCGCGCCGGACCTGCTCGGCCACGGCAAATCCGACAAGCCGCGCGCGGACTACTCCATCGCCGCGTACGCCAACGGGATGCGCGACCTGCTCTCGGTCCTGGGGATCGACCGGGCCACCGTCGTCGGGCATTCCCTCGGCGGCGGGGTGGCGATGCAGTTCGCGTACCAGTTCCCGCAGCTCGTGGAGCGTTTGGTGCTCGTGTCTGCGGGCGGGGTCACCAAGGATGTGAACGTCGTGCTGCGGGCCGCCTCGCTCCCGTTCGTCGCCGAGTCCCTGCCGCTGTTGCAGCTGCCGGGGGCCATGCCGTCGCTGCGGTTCGCGGGCGACGTGCTCGACAAGGTGCTGCGCGCGGCGGGGTTCCAGCTCGACATCCCCGACGTGCTGCGCATCCTCGCGGACCTGCCGGAGCCGACCGCCTCCTCCGCGTTCGCGCGGACGCTGCGCGCCGTGGTCGACTGGCGCGGGCAGGTGGTCAGCATGCTCGACCGATGTTATTTGGCCGAGGGGATCCCGGTGCAGCTGGTGTGGGGGACGCAGGACCAAGTCATCCCGATCAGCCACGCCCGGCTCGCGCATTCGGCGATGCCGGGCTCGCGGTTGGAGGTGTTCAAAGGCTCCGGCCATTTCCCGTTCCACGACTACCCGAGGCGGTTCGTGCGGGTCGTGGAGAAGTTCGTCCAGGAGACCGAGCCTGCCGAGCACGACTCGGAGCGGTTGCGGGTCTTGCTGCGGCGGGGGGCGCGGGAGGAGGACATGGAGGGCTCGGCCGACATGCGGACTGCGGTGCTCGACACGATCCGGCAGGACGAGCGCAGCGCGAGCTGACCGCGGCCTGGATCCTGATACTCTTCCCTCTATGCGAGGCGTCATCCTCGCCGGTGGCGCAGGCTCCCGGCTGCACCCGATCACCTTGGGCGTGAGCAAGCAGCTCCTCCCGGTGTACGACAAGCCGCTCATCTACTATCCCCTGACCACGCTCATCAGCGCGGGGATCACCGACATCCTGATCATCACCACGCCGCAGGACGCCCCCGCGTTCGCGCGCCTCCTCGGCTCCGGCGAGCAATTCGGCGTGCGCCTGAGCTATGCCGAGCAGGCCGAGCCGAAAGGCATCGCCCAGGCCTTCGTCATCGCGAAGGAGCACATCGGCGGCGGCGACGTGGCGCTTGTCCTCGGGGACAACATCCTCGCCGGGGCGGGCCTCGAGCCGGAGCTCGAAGGCCCGGCGGCGGGCCCGCTGCACGGGGGAGTGGTGTTCGCGTACGAGGTGTCCGACCCGGGCCGGTACGGCGTCGTGGAGTGGGGCGAGGACGGCAAAGCGGTCGGCCTCGTGGAGAAGCCGGTCGAGCCCAAGTCCAAGCACGCCGTCACGGGGCTCTACTTCTACGACAACGACGTGGTCTCCATCGCGCAGGAGCTGCGGCCCTCCGCTCGGGGGGAATACGAGATCACCGACGTCAACCTCGCGTATCTCAAAGCGGGACGGCTCTCGGTCCGGGTCTTGCCGAAGGGGTCGGCGTGGCTCGACGCGGGCACCTTCGACTCGCTCCTGGAGGCCGGGAACTACGTGCGCGTGATCGAGCAGCGCCAAGGGGTGCGCATCGGCTGCCCGGAGGAGGTCGCCTGGCGGCGCGGGCTGATCGGCGACGAGCAGCTCGAGCGCGCGGCGCGGGCGCATGCGAACTCGGGCTACGGCGCGTATCTGGCGGCGCTTTTGGACCGGGGCGACCGACGGTGAAGGAGAGAAGATGACGCAATGGCGGGAGTTGCCTATCGCAGGCGCTTGGGAGATCGTGCCCGAGCTGCACCCCGACGACCGGGGGGTGAACGCGGAGCTCTTCAAGGCGAGCCTCACACGCGAGGTGGCGGGCCGGGATTTCTCGACGTCCCAGGTCAACTGCTCGATCTCGAAGGCGGGCGTGCTGCGCGGGGTGCATGTGGCGCTCGGCGAGGACGGCACGCTGGCCTCGGGGCAGGAGAAGTACGTGACTGTCGCTTCGGGCAGTGTCTTCGACGTGGTGGTGGACCTGCGCTCCGACTCGCCCACCTTCGGCTCGTGGGAGGCCGTGCTGCTCAGCGGCGAGCGCCGCAACGCGGTGTTCCTCTCGGCGGGCCTCGGCCACGCCATCCTCGCGTTGACGGAGGACACAGTCCTGCTCTACCTCTGCTCCAGCGAGTACGACCCCCGGCTGGAGCGGGCGATCGACGCGCTCGACCCGGCGCTCGGAATCGAATGGCCGAGCAAGGACGCGCACGGCCATCCGATCGAGTTCATGCGCTCCGAGCGCGACCGCGCGGCGTTGCGCCTCGCCGAGGCGACGGCCTCGGGGACGCTGCCCGAGCGCTGAGCGGCAGGGGGCCGAGAGCGGCGGCCTAGGCGCGCCGCCCACGCAGGAGCCGCCACCCGAGACGCAGGACGACGAGCCCCACGACGACGGGGACGAGCCACACCGCGAGCCACGAGATGGCGGTCACCAGCCATTGCGCCGCGCCGACCAGGTCGGACCAGCCGGAACGCAGCCCGGCGCTCACCCAGTTGCGCCCCGAGTCCGCAGGCTTCTTCCCGAGCAGGGTGACGGTGATCGAGACGGTCTGCACCCGTTTGTCCAGCCCTTGCTGCTGGCGCTGCAACTCCAAGAGGCGCGAGTGCTGCGCGGTCAGCTGGTTCTGGACTTTCACGAGGACGTCGGGGTCGTTCGTCTGCGCCCGCAGCTGCTCCAGCCGCGTGATGGTGCCCTGGACGTCCGCCAGCTCCGCGTCGAGGTCGACGGCCTGCTGGCTGACGTTCGTGGACTGCGAGTTGGCGGACGTCACCTCGCCGAGCGCTCTGAGCTGCGACACGGCGTGGTCGAACGTGTCGACCGGGATCTGCAGCCCCAACACGACGTAGCCGAGGTAGTCCTTCGCCTTCTCGACGGTCTTCGTCGGATCGACTTCCCGGACGTTGTCCCCCTCGTTCTGCTGCTGCACGCTCCCGCCCGCCTCGGCGTTGATCCGCAGCGCGGCCTCTTTGGCCTTTTTGAGGTCGCCGGTCTCCGCCCGGAGGGTCTGCGTGGTGGCCATGGAGGGCGAGGAGGGCGCGCCCGGGGCCCAGTCCGAGGGGCTCATCGGCGCGCTGCGGACGTTCGGGCCCGCGTACCCAGCGCCGGAGTCGGAGTCCGAGTACGCCTCGGGGGCCGGGCGTTTGCCCGCCACGCCCGGCTTCCCGTGCGAGGCGCCGTCGGAGGAGGCTCCGGGCTCGCAGCCGGTCAGCGCGGCGACGAGCGCGAACCCCGTGAGCAGGAGCCCGGCGAGCGCCGTGGTTCTCGTGGGTCGACGGCCTGGCTGGGTGTGATGTGTGTGACGCCGGAACATGCGAGCACTGTAGCGCCGTCCGCTGACGCCGAGCTGTGAGGGCCGCGAGGCGGAGCCCCGCTCTGCGCGGGAGTAGGGTCGGGGCATGTCGTTCACGGGCAGGGCGTTCCGGGGCAAGCGCACCCCGTTGCCGCAGGACGAGGCGAGACTGTTGCGAACGGCCCCGTTCTCGTACCCGGCGGCGGGGGTGACGAGGGGGGAGGCGGACAAGCCGAGGTTCTTCCTCCCGCTCGCGGGCGCCAAGACGATCGGGACGGGCGAGGCGCGCTTCTACCGGGCGGCGACGGCGGTCCTCACCTGGCAGGCGCAGCTGCGCGCGGGGCTCGGCGTCCGCACGTCCTCGTCGTTCATCTCGGAGAACGACGTGGTCGACCAGCGACTCGGCCCGCTGTCCCTGCCGTGCCGCGTGGTGTACGTCGTGGACGAGCCGCGCCGCAAGGGCTTCGCGTACGGCACCCTGCCGGGACATCTGGAGCGAGGGGAGGAGCGGTTCGTCGTCTCCTGGGACCAGCGGACGGACGAGGTCCGCGTCGAGGTCAGCTCCGTATCGCTGCCCGTCTGGCCGTTGCTGCCCGTGCTGCCCGCCGTGCGGGCGGTCCAGCGTTTCTATGTGCGGCGTTTTCTCGCGGTGATCGAGGAGGCCTCGCGCTAACGGCCCGGGCCTGCCGGGCCGCCAAGATTTCTGCGAGGCTGCTGGGAATTCTCAGGTTTGGTTGGGTCTGCTGGTGGCGGGGGGTTATGATCCGTTTGTCTCGCGAGGGGGCCTCCCGCGCAGGGATTGATCACACGACATCGAATGGAGTCGCTCTATGGGTATTTCCCC
>NZ_JBOFQF010000024.1:0-18191 GCF_051660745.1 Segniliparus sp.
ACCTCATGGAGGCCCAGTACCTGCGACTGGACCCCGAATAGTGCAAGCGGCGGCGGGAGCGGGCGCATAAACAACGCTCGTTCACCATCACCCCAGTCAGCGACGGCACTGAGCTTTCTGGACACTCCGGGCTCCGCCCTGCGCGTCTGTCCGACCTGCGCGGCACCATGCCCCTGGAAGCCGCCGCCGAATTGCGCGAGCGCCTCGACGCCATCGCCAACACCGTCTGCCCTCAAGATCCGCGTCCCATCTTCACCCGGCACAGCGACGCGCTCGCGATCCTCGGCGAAGAACACCAACTCGTCTGCGAATGCGGCAAGCCATCCTGCCAAGCCGCCTAACGACCCGCCTGGCACCCCAAGAACATCGAACTCGTCGTCCAACTCCCCGCCCTCATCGGAAAAGAACAACTCCCCGCATTACTGGACGGAGCGCCCATCGACGCAGAGCTGGCGCGAATGCTCGCCAAAACCGCCAAACGCATCAAATTCACCACGAGCCCCGAGCAGTCTCCCCCACTCGCTAGCGCTCGCGGGAGGTACCCCCAACCCACACCGGCCCTCGAAGCCCACGTCAACACCAGAGACCAGCACTGCAGGTTCCCCGGCTGCCACCGAAGAGCCCACACAGAGTTGGACCACACGGAACCTTTTCACCATGAGGATCCACAAAAAGGCGGGCAAACAATCCCCGAAAACTTGAAACGCCTCTGCCGACACCACCACCGCGCAAAGACGCATGGCAGATGGCGAGACAAGCAAGAACCCGACGGAACCGTCCACTGGACCAGCCCAACCGGCCAGCAGCACACCACTGCGCCCGGCTGATCAGGCTCCGGCGAGCGTCGGCCATCGCGTGGCGCGCACAAAGACAGTCTCCCCGTCGGAGAGGTCCAGCGCGGCGGCGTCGCCCCGCGTGATCTGCGCGATGAAGGCCTCCCCGGTCTGCACCGCTTCGAGCTCCACCCGGACCTCGAACCCAAGGACGACGACCCGTTGCACCTTCGCCTCGACCACGTCGACCGGCTCGGTCGCCCGGTCCGGATGCGCGAGCTCCGGCGAACGCCCCACCCGGATGTCGTGCGGGCGGACCAGCTTCCCGTCCAGGCGCGAGACCTGGCCCAAAAAGCCCATGACGAACTCGTTGGCAGGTTGGTCGTACAGCTTCGCGGGCTCGTCGATCTGCTCGATCCTCCCCTTGTTGAGGACTGCGATCTGGTCTGCGACGTCCAACGCCTCTTCTTGGTCGTGCGTCACCAAGACAGTGGTCACATGGGTCTCGTCGTGCAAACGGCGCAGCCACGCCCGCAGCTCCGCCCGAACCTTCGCGTCCAACGCGCCGAACGGCTCGTCCAGCAGCAGCACCTTCGGGTCCACCGCGAGCGCCCTCGCGAGCGCCATGCGCTGGCGTTGGCCGCCGGAGAGCTGCGCCGGGTAGCGGTCCTGCAAACCGATGAGGCCCACCACCTCCAAAAGCTCCGAGACCTTCGCTTCGATGGCCCTCTTCGGCTGCTTGCGGATCTTGAGCCCGAACCCGATGTTCTCGCCCACGGTCAGATGCTTGAACGCGGCGTAGTGCTGGAAGACGAAACCGATGCCCCGCTTGCGGGGCGGGGTTCCGGTGACGTTTGTGCCGTCGAGCTCGATCCTGCCGTTGTCGAGCTCCTCGAATCCCGCGATGGCGCGCAGGAGCGTGGACTTCCCCGAGCCGGACGGCCCGAGAAGCGCCACGAGCTTGCCCGTGGGGATCTCGATGCTCACATCGTCGAGCGCCTGGAACGACCCGTAGTTCTTACTGGCCGAGGTCACCGTGATCGTCATCGCGTCTTCCCTTCCTCTTCATACAGCAACGTCATTGGTGAGCACCGGCTCTCTTGCGGCTCAAGACAGTCATCAGCACCAGCGCGATGACGGCGAGGATCATGAGCAACGTCGCGGCCGCGTACGCGCCGTACTCGTTGTAGTCGTCGGTGTAGCGGCTCTGCACCAAGAGGGTCAGCGTGAGCGATGAGCCGGGGAACCCGGAGGAGACCATGGTGACCGCGCCGAACTCGCCGAGGCTTCGGGCGATGGTGAGCAGCACGCCGTACACCACGCCCCACCGGATCGACGGCAGGGTGATCCTCGTGAAGATCCGCCACCAGCCCGCGCCGAGGGTCTCGGCGGCCTGCTCCTGATCGATCCCGATCTCCCGCAGCACCGGCTCCACCTCGCGCACCACGAACGGCAGCGTCACGAAGATCGTTGCGAGCACCATGCCCGGCAGGCCGAAGATCACCTGGAAGCCCCAGTCCTCGACAAATCCGAACCAGCCGCCGTAGCCCCACAGGAAGATGAGCGCCACGCCGACAATGATCGGCGACACCGCGAACGGCAAGTCGATCACCGCCTGCAGCGCCCGTTTGCCTGGGACGTTCCCCCGGACCAGCGCCAAGGCGACCGCCACGCCGAAAATCGTGTTCACCGGGATGACGATCACGAGGATAATGAGCGTCAGCTGGGTCGCGGAGACGGCCGCAGGGGTGGTGATCCAGCCCCAGAACGTCCCGAGCCCGTGCTGGAAGGCGCGGAAGAGGATCACGCCGATCGGCACGACCACGAGCACGAAGAGGTAGGCGAGCGCGACCGTCCGCAGGGTCAGACGGGCAGATCGGGAAATTTTCACGGGCGGCTCACCTCTTCTCCTCGCGCCAGGCGAGCTTCGAGCCCACCAAGCGCAGCGCCAAGAGCACGAAGAACGCGATGACCAGGAGCACCACCGAGACCGCCGCGGCGTTCCCCGGCTGGTCGATCTCGATCTGCTGCTGGATGTACTGCGAGGCCACCTGGGTCTTGTGCGGGATGTTGCCGCCGAGCAGGACCACCGAGCCGAACTCGCCGATCGCCCTGGAGAACGAGAGCCCCGCGCCGGTGAAGACCGCCGGGGCGAGCGACGGGAAGATGACCTTGGTGAGGATGGTCCGGTTGCCCGCGCCGAGCGAGGCCGCCGCCTCCTCCACATCCGTGTCGAGCTCTAAAAGCACCGGCTGCACCTGGCGCACCACGAACGGCAGCGTCACGAAGGCGAGCGCGATCACCAGCGCGGGCTGCGTCGCGGCGATCTTGAGGTCGATCGGGCTCGCGGGCCCGTACAGGGAGAGCAGCACGATGCTCGCCACGATGGTCGGCAGCGCGAACGGCAGGTCGATGATCGCGTTCACCCACTCTTTGCCCCGGAAGTCGTCGCGCACCAGCACCCAGGCGATGATCGCGCCGAACACCACGTCCACCAGCGCGACGAGGAGGGAGACCCAGAGAGTGATCTCCAAGGCCGCGAGGGCGTCCTTGTTGGTGACCGCCCGCCAGAAACCGCCAAACCCGCCGTCGAACGCCTTCACCGCGATCGCTGCCAGCGGAAGGAGGACGATGACCGAGAGCCACAGGAGCGTCACGCCCGAGCCCAACGCCGCGGCGGGGCTCCCGAGCCTGCCTGCGATTGAGGCATTGCGCCCCTGCTTCGATCTGCTCATCGTGCTTGGTACGCCTTCGTGATGAGCCCGCTCGACCCGAACAGGTCCGGGTCGGCGGTCTTCCAGCCGCCGAGGTCGTCGATGGTCCAGAGCTTCTCGACCCGGCCGGGGAACAGGCCCGCCGTCTCGCCCGCCACAGCCGGGTCGACCGGCCGGAAGCCCGACTTCGCCCAAATGCGCTGGGCCTCGCCGGTGAAGAGGTAGTCGAGGAAGGCGTTCGCCTGCTCCTTCGATTTCGAGGTGCTCACGACGGCGACGGGGTTCTCGATCTTGAACGTGGTCGGGGGCGTGAGGTACTCGACGTGCCGGGACGGGTCCGCCTTCGCGTTCTGGCGCTGCAGCAGGATCGCCTCGTTCTCGTAGCTGATGAGCACGTCGCCCTGCCCCGCCTGGAACGTCGTGGTCGCCTCCCTGCCGGACTTCGGGTTCACTTTGATGTGGCCCTTCGCGAGCTGGCGCAGGTACGCCACAGCCGCGTCTTTGTCCTTGCCGCCCTCCGAGAGCGCCGCGTAGGGGGCGAGGAGGTTCCACTTCGCGGAGCCGGAGCTCGCCGGGTGGGGGGTGATCACCTCGACCCCCGGCTTGAGCAGGTCGGACCAGTCGTGGATGTCCTTCGGGTTGCCCTTGCGGACGACGAGCGCCACCACCGAGCCGAAGGGGATGGACTTGTGCGGCCGGTGCTGCCAGTCCTTGGCCACCAGGCCCGCTTTGACCAGGCGGGTCACGTCCGGCTCGACGGAGAAGTTCACCACGTCGGCCGGCACCCGGCGCGCCACTTTCCGGGACTGGTCCCCCGAGGCCCCGTACGACTGGGAGAAGCCGACGTCCTTGCCTCCCGGAGTGGCCCGGAAGGCGGGGATGATCGCGTCGAAACCTGGCTTCGGGGTCGCGTAGGCGACAAGGTTCACATGCCAGCGGCCGCTGGAAATGTCTTTCCCGCCGGGGACGTCCGTGGACCCGCCCGCGCAACCCGCAGCCGTGAGGGCGAGGCCGCTCAAGCCGAACAGCGCTGTCCGCCTGCTCAGTGTTGGTGTCTCAGTCGCCGACAGGCTGCGTCCTCGCATGATCGATGAGCCTAACGGCTTCGTGATCACACCCAGGCCCGCAGGCTGGTCATCGCGTCATCCAGCCGAGCAGCACCAGGACGAGCAACAGCACAAGAGCCCAGGTGACCCATGATTTCGGCAACGACGGCTTGCCGGAGGCAGAGAGCTTCCGGTCTCTAATCTGGCCGCTCGAAATCACCCGGTCGAGCGCCCCTGCCGTCAACCAGGCCAACGGGATCACCACGGCCAGAATCAACACGACCTGCGGCAGGAACCCTTGACCAGCGACCCAGAGCTCGACGCCATCCCACCATCGCAGGACTTGCTCCATGCCCGCCATGCTACTCCAGCCGCAGCGGCGGTCCTGCCGTGCGTGGCAGGACGAGACGCGATACTCTTCACAGATGTCGACCGCGCGCAGCCCGTTCCCGTTGATCGGGGACTACGCCTTCCTCTCCGATTGCGAGACGAACTGCCTGATCTCGCCCACCGGCTCGGTCGAGTGGATGTGCGTGCCGAGGCCGGACTCGCCCAGCGTCTTCGGCGCGGTCCTCGACCGCTCCGCCGGGCATTTCCACCTCGGCCCTTACGGGGTCAAAGCGCCTGCCGCCCGGCGGTACCTCCCCGGCAGCCTCATCGTGGAGACCACCTGGCAGACCTCGACCGGCTGGCTCGTGGTGCGCGACGCGTTGGTGATGGGCCGCTGGCACGACATCGAAGAGCGTTCGCGGACGCACCGGCGGACGCCGACCGACTGGGACGCCGAGCACATCCTGCTGCGCACGGTCAAGTGCGTGAGCGGCACGGTGGAGATCTCCCTGAGCTGCGAGCCGTCCTTCGACTACCACCGCGACCCCGCCGTGTGGGAGTACACCGGGACCACGTACAGCCAGGCGAAGGCCATCGCCTCGGTGGACCCGGACAAGAACCCGGAGCTGACGCTCACCACCAACCTCATGCTGGGCCTGGAAGGCCGCGAGGCGCGGGCGCGGACCCGGCTCAACGAGGGCGACAACGTCTTCGTCGCGCTGTCCTGGTCCAAGCAGCCCGCCCCCGTCACCTGGGACGAGGCCTCGGAGAAGATGTGGGCGACCACGGAGTGCTGGCGGCAGTGGATCAACGAGGGCTCGTTCCCCGACCACCCGTGGCGCGGCTACCTGCAGCGCAGCGCGCTCACCCTCAAAGGCCTCACCTACTCGCCCACCGGGGCGCTGCTCGCCGCGGCCACCACCTCCCTGCCCGAGAGCCCTGGCGGCACCCGGAACTGGGACTACCGCTACGCCTGGGTGCGCGACTCCACCTTCGCGCTCTGGGGCCTGTACACCTTGGGGCTGGACCGGGAGGCGAACGACTTCTTCGCGTTCATCGCCGACGTGTCCGGCGCGTACAACGGCCAGCGCCACCCGTTGCAGGTGATGTACGGGGTCGGCGGCGAGCGGACGCTGGACGAGTTCGAGCTCGACCACCTGTCCGGCTACGGCGGGGCCCGTCCGGTCCGGATCGGCAATGCCGCCTACGAGCAGTCCCAGCACGACATCTGGGGCGCGATCCTCGACTCGGTGTACGTGCACGCGAAATCGCGCGACCACGTCCCCTCCACGCTCTGGGGCATGCTGCGCGAACAGGTGGAGACCGCCGCGCGCAGCTGGCGCGAGCCCGACCGGGGGATCTGGGAGGTGCGGGGCGAGCCGCAGCACTTCACCTCGTCGAAGGTGATGTGCTGGGTGGCGCTCGACCGGGGCGCGAAGCTGGCGGAACGGCTCGGCGAGGACTCGTACGCCCAGAAGTGGTCCGACATCGCGGACGAGATCAGAGAGGACATCCTCGAGCACGGAGTCGACGACCGGGGCGTGTTCACGCAGCATTACGGCACCAAAGCCCTCGACGCGTCGTGCCTGCTGATCCCGCTCCTGCGCTTCCTCCCAGCGGACGACCCCCGCATCCGCGCGACGGTCATGGCGATCAACGACGAGCTCACCGACCAGGGGCTTGTGGTGCGTTACCGGCCCGAGGACACCGACGACGGCTTCTCCGGCGAATGGGAGGGGACCTTCACCATTTGCTCGTTCTGGCTGGTCTCCGCATTGGTGGAGATCGGCGAGCTCGGCATGGCCAAGCATCTGTGCGAGCGCCTGCTCTCCTTCGCGTCCCCCCTGCAGCTCTACGCCGAGGAGATCGACCCGGACACCGGCAGGCACTTGGGCAACTTCCCCCAGGCGTTCACCCACCTCGCGCTCATCAACGCCGTGGTCCACGTGATCCGCGCGGAGGAGACCGACCAGCACGCGGCGACCTTCGTCCCGGTGAACGCGGGCGTGCATTGAGCCTGCGCGCGCCCAGGCGGCGGGCGCGCTGAGCCGGATTCTCCCGCCGCCGCATTCTGAGCGTCGGCCAAGAGGCGGCTGAGAGGAATCTGAGCGCGGCCAAGAATACCGCATGAATACGCTCTGAAATGCGGTTTTGCTTTGACAACAACCCCCTTCTCGCAGAAATGTGGAGGACAGAAGGAGGTTGACAACGATGTCACACACAAGAAAAGCAGGAGCGCTCGCCGGGATTCTCATGGGCGCGGCGGGGCTGCTCGTCCCGCTCGGCTCCGCGAGCCCGGCCGCGGCGCTTCCCCCGGAGCATTACTGCCCGTTCACCGGCATTCCCTCGCACGGCGGCTGTTCCATGTCCGGGCCGACCCGGATCGAGACGGTCCCCTCAGGAACGGTCTCAGAGCCGAATCAGAACCCGGTGAAGCCGAACAGGCGGTATGAGGCGGGCAGGTTGTCCAATCCGAACGGCAACACCGATATCCACGGCGCCTCGCCGGGCGACAGCGCGGGCGTCGCAGGCGGAGCGCCGAGCGGCAGCAGGCGCCTCTGACGATTCGCCGTCCCAGCGGGCTTCCGCAGAAATATAGTGATCTCCGCTTCGGGCCGTCCCAACGAGGGCTCAGCCCTCCCCCCGGCCCGAAGCGAAGATCGCTACGACCCGCCCGGAGCGCTCCGGGCTCACCACCACAGAGCCCTACACCCCCACATCCTCCACCCAGTCGACCCGACCCTCATCCGGGTCGACTTCACTTGGATTGAGCGCTTCTCAGCGGGTTCACTATGTTTGACGCCGGGCAGGCCCGTTTGGTTCCACTTTTAAAAGAAAACTTTTCAGTATTTTTAAAGCCGCAGGTCAAGGCGCCGAGTTTCGGGCGGATGGGATGCAAGGCAGCAGGCGACGACTGGGGGTGCCTCCCGCTTGCGGGGGAGTACGTGGACGGCGAGGAACGAGCCGGGGTACGCGAGGAGCCGATAACGCCGCAGACCGCCGTCTGGGGGTCAGCGCAGTTCTTTTTTGAGGACTTTGCCCATCTGGTTGCGCGGCAGTTCGGAGACGAACCGGATCTCCCTCGGCCGTTTGTGGGTCGAGAGAGAGGCCGCGACGAAGTCCGCCAGCTCCTTCTCCCCCACGTCCGCCGCGACGACCCAGGCGACGATCCGCTGCCCGAGGTCCTCGTCGGGGACGCCGACGACGGCCGCCTCGGCGACAGCGGGGTGGCCGAGCAACGCCGCCTCCACTTCGCCCGCGCCGATCCGGTAGCCGCCCGATTTGATGAGGTCGACGGACTCACGGCCGACAATGCGGTGGAAGCCGTCCGGGCCGATGGTCGCGAGGTCCCCGGTCGAGAACCAGCCGTCGCCCGTGAAGGAGGCCAGGGTGGCCTCCGGCTTGCCCAGGTACTCGCTGAAGAGCCACGGGGCGCGCACTTCAAGCCGCCCGACCGTCTCGCCGTCCGCCGCGACCGCCTCCCCGGACTCCGAACGGAGCCGAGTCGCCACCCCGTTGAGCGGCAGTCCCACCGAACCGAGCCTTCGCTCGCCGTCTGCCCGCGTGGAGAGCGTGATGAGGGTTTCGCTCATCCCGTAGCGCTCCACCGGCGACTGCCCCGCGAGATCCGCCAAGGCCGCGCCGACCGGGACCGGCAGCGGCGCGCTGCCGCTCACCAGGAGGCGCGCCCGCCCGAGCGCCCTGGCGTGCTCTGGCTCGCGGACGATTCTCGACCACACCGTCGGCACCGCGAACAGCATCGTGGCCCCTCGGTCCGACGAAGAAACGGCCTGGGCGTAGGCCTGCGGCGTCGGGCGCACCGTGTGCGTCGAGCCGCCGCCGAGCCTGAGCGGCCCCAAGACGCCGAGCACCAAGCCATGCAGGTGGAAGACCGGCAAGCCGTGCGCCACGGTGTCCGCGCCGGTCCACCCCCATGCTTCGGCGAGCGCGTCCAGGCAGCCCGCGACCGCCTGCCGGGAGAGGACGACGCCCTTCGGCGGCCCGGTCGTGCCCGAGGTGTACAGCACCAGCGCGGGGGCTCCGGGCGCAGGCTCGGGAAGCGAGTGCCACGAGCGGGCGTGGACGGACACGGGGACGCTCGCCAGGCCTGTCCCCTCCGGCGCGGAGCCGAGCCACGCGTCCGGCTCGCTGTCGGCGAGCACATGCGCGAGCTCCACAGAGCCGGAATGCGGCGAGACGAGCACGGCGGGCACGCCCGCGCGGAGCGCCCCGAGCACCGCGACCAGCGATTTCAGCTCTGGGGTCGCGAAGACCGCGACGCGGCGCACCCGTGCCGTGAGCACTCGCTCAGCGACCGCCGTCACGGCGGCGAGCAGGTCCGGGCCCTCCAACGCATGGGTGCTGCCGGAAGCGTCTGGTCCGACGCGCAGCCGCGCCTGGCCGAGGCCCGGCAGCAGGGTCATCGAGCCAGCCCGCCCGCGACTGGGACAGAGCCGAGCCGCCTCACGACCTCGGCGATATCCGCGTCCGTCGCGGTGAGCGCCACTCGGACGTGCTGATCGCCGGAAAGCCCGTAGAACGAGCCCGGCGCGACAAGCGCGCCGCGCTCGGCGAACCAGTCGACAGTCGCCGTCGCGGGCTCCCCGCGAGTGGCCCAGAGGTACAACCCGCCTTCGGAATGGTCGACGCGGAACCCGGCCTTCGCCAATGCGGGCCGAAGAGCCGCCCGGCGTGCCCGGTACCGCTCGCGCTGCGCGTCCAGCTCGCCGACGTCGTGCAACGCGGCGGCCACGGCGGCCTGCACCGGGCCCGGCAGGATCATGCCCGCGTGGCGGCGCAGGCCGAGGAGCTCGCGGACGACCGCCGGATCTCCGGCGATGTACCCGGCCCGGTAGCCCGCCAAGTTCGCGATCTTCGAGAGCGAGTGCACCGCGATCACGCCCGTGGGCTCGTCGCCCGCCACGCTCGGGTGCAGCGCGGAGACCGCAGGCCCCTCCCACGCGAATCGCAGATAGCATTCGTCGGAGACAAGGACGGTCCCGTTCGCCCTGGTCCAGGCGAGGATCTCCGACAGGAGGCTCGGACGCGCTATCGCGCCGTGGGGGTTCGCCGGGGAGTTGAGGAACCACAATGCGGGCGGTTTGGCCAGTTGCGGCAGCTCGTCGGGATGATCGGCCCGCACCACCTCGGCCCGCGCGAGCTTCGCCGCGACCTCGTACGTCGGGTACGCGAGCCGCGGGATCACCACGACGTCGCCCTCCCGCACGCCGAGCAGCGTCGGCAGCCACGCGATGGCCTCTTTCGCCCCGATCACCGGGAAGAGCTCCTGGGCGCGCAGCTCGAAATCGCGGGCCAGCGCCGATGTGATCGCCTCCCGGAGCTGCGAGGTGCCCGCCGTGACCGGATAGCCGTGCGCGTCCGAGGCTGCGGTGAGCGCCGCGCGGACCGAAGGCGCGACCGGGTCGGCAGGCGAGCCGACCGAGAGGTCGACGAACCCGTCCGGGTGCGATTTCGCCCGCGCTTTCGCGCCCGCGAGAGAGTCCCACGGGAAATCGGGCAGTTGAAAACTCACTATTCGGAGCTGGATTTCTGCGGCAGATTCTTGACGTATGGCGCGTCGTGCGGGGTCTTGCCCACTTTCGCGGCGCCGCCCGGAGAGCCCAGCTCGTCGAAGAACTCCGCGTTCGCCGTCGTGAACGGAGCCCACTCGTCCGGCACGTCGTCCTCGTAGAAGATCGCCTCGACCGGGCAGACCGGCTCGCACGCGCCACAGTCCACACACTCGTCCGGGTGGATGTACAGCATCCGGTCACCCTCGTAGATGCAGTCGACAGGGCATTCCTCGATGCATGCCTTGTCCAGGACATCTACACACGGCTCAGCGATGACATACGTCACTGGGCACTCCTTTATGGTCTCTCCAGGGCTGGTGAAGTCCTGTCAGTGTACTCTGCGGGGCCGGGGCCCCGAACAAGGACCGAAGCGCGCTACGCGCGCTGCGGCAACGCCGCGACATACGGGGCGTCGTGGTCGATCTGGCCGAGCGCGGAGCCGTTCCCCGCGTAGGACCCGGGTTCCGGCAGTCCCGGCACGGAGCCGAAGAACTCCGTGTTCGCCTGCTGGAACACACTCCATTGCTCGGGCAAGTCCTCCGCGTAGAAGATCGCCTCGACGGGGCAGACCGGCTCGCACGCGCCGCAGTCGATGCACAGCTCGGGGTTGATATAGACCATCCGGTTGCCGATGTACATGCAGTCGACCGGGCATTCCTCGAGACAAGACCGGTCGAGCACGTCCACACACGGCTCTGCGACCACAAACGCCACGCTGCGCTCCTTTCACGTTGTCCGCCCACAAAGTTTCGTCCAAATTTTACCAATGGCGAAGCCTCGGGCCAAGCGAACTCGGCCCCTTTCACGACGCGTCGCCCCGGAAAAGGGACATTTGTCCTTTTCTTCGGGGCAGAGGTCACACCAAGGGGGCCAAGGGCGCTTGGCGGTGCTCGTAGAGCGTCCCGCGCTGGCGGACCGGCCTGCCGATGCCCTCGGCGATGGCCCGCAACTCCGCGACCGTCTTGGCCGAGCCGTGCTCGGAGCCCGCCATGCGGGAGATCGTCTCCTCCATGAGCGTGCCGCCGAGATCGTTCGCGCCGCCCTGCAACATCGCCTGTGAGCCCGCAAGGCCGAGCTTGACCCAGCTCACCTGGATGTTGTCGATCCGCCCGTGCAGCATCACCCTGGCCAGGGCATGCACCGCGCGGTTGTCCCGCTTCGTCGGACCGGGCCGGGCGGCGCCCGCGAGGTACAGCGGCGCGCTCTGATGGACGAACGGCAGCGGCACGAACTCGGTGAAGCCGCCGGTCCGGTCCTGGATCTGCTGCAGCACCCGCAGGTGCGAGACCCAGTGCCGGGGCGCGTCGACATGCCCGTACATCATCGTGGAGCTGGACCGGATCCCCACCTCGTGCGCGGTGGTGACCACGTCGATCCAGGTCTTCGTCGGCAGCTTGCCCTTGGTGAGCACCCAACGGACCTCGTCGTCGAGGATCTCGGCGGCAGTGCCCGGAATGGTGCCGAGGCCTGCCTCTTTGAGCGAGACGAGCCACTCCCGCAGCGAGACGCCCGCCCGCGTCGCGCCGTTGACGATCTCCATCGGCGAATACGCGTGCACGTGCATCGACGGGACCTTGGCCTTCACGGCCTTCACCAGGTCGAGGTAGCCGCTCGCGGGCAGCTCCGGATCGATGCCGCCCTGCATGCAGACCTCGGTCGCCCCGAGCACATGCGCCTCCCACGCCCGGTCCGCGACCTCGTCGAGGGAGAGGGTGAACGCGTCAGCGTCGCCCTTGCGCTGGGCGAACGCGCAGAACCGGCAGCCGGTGTAGCAGACGTTCGTGAAGTTGATGTTCCGGTTGACGATGTAGGTGACCTCGTCGCCGACCGCCTCGCGCCGCAGATCGTCGGCGATGGACGCCAGGGCTTCGAGGCCGGGGCCGTCCGCGGTCGCGAGCGCGAGGCACTGCTCGTCGGTGAGCGCCTTGGGGTCCCGCTCGGCCTGTTGGAGCGCCGCGAGCAGGTCGACGTCGAGCCGCTGATGATCGCCCCGCAAGGGCGAGCTGCCGGTGTCTCCGACGGCGGCGAGGGACCGCGCGGCTTCTCGCACCGTCTCCCAGTCGCCGAACGCCTGGTTCATATCGCTGCGGTGCTCGGTGTTCCGGCCGCTCTCGTCGATGCCCGCGTGCAGATCCGTCCGCCCGCTGGACTCCCACTCCTGGTCGGGCTCCTGCCACGGCAGCCCGACCGGCTTGGCCCCTTGGTCGGCGAGCCCGGTCTCGGGGTCCATGAGCGCCCGCACGTGCGGGGCGAGCCTCGGGTCGATCCAGGCGGCGGGCGCGAGGAGGTATTTCGGATGCGCGGTGAGGCGCTCGGTCAGCGTGAACCCGCCTTCGGAGGTGATCGCCGCGAGCGTGTCCAGATGCGGCCAGGGCCGCTCCGGGTTGACGTGGTCCGGGGTGAGCGGGGAGACCCCGCCCCAGTCGTCCACCCCTGCCGCGAGCAGGCTCAGGCACTCCTCGGTCGAGACCAGGTTCGGCGGAGCTTGGATCCTGGCCGAGGGGCCGAGGACCACCCGCGTGGTCGCGATCGTGGCGAGGAACTCCTCGAACTCCGCGTCCGGGGCGGCGCGCATCGCGGTGTCCGGCTTCGCGCGGAAGTTCTGCACGATCACCTCTTGGACGTGGCCGTAGGCTTTCGACAGCTTGCGCAGGTCGAGGATGGTCTGCGCGCGCTCGGCGGTCGTCTCGCCGATCCCGACCAGGAGGCCGGTGGTGAAGGGGATGTTCAGCCGCCCCGCCTCGGTGATGACCTGCAGCCTGACCTCGGGGTCTTTGTCCGGGCTGCCGTAGTGCGCCTCGCCCTTCTCGGTGTAGAGGCGCCGCGAGGAGGTCTCCAGCATCATCCCCATGGACGGCGCGACCGGCTTGAGGCGGGACATCTCCTCCCAGCTCATGACCCCAGGGTTCAGATGCGGCAGGAGGCCCGTCTCCTCGAGCACCCGGATCGACATGGCCCGCACGTACGCGAGCGTCGAGTCGTAGCCCCGCTCGTCGAGCCACTGCCGCGCCTGCGGCCAGCGGTCCTCCGGCCGGTCGCCGAGGGTGAACAGGGCTTCTTTGCAGCCGAGCTCCGCGCCCTGGCGCGCGATCGCGAGCACCTCGTCCGGTTCGAGGTACAGGCCGTGGCCCGCCTCGCGCAGCTTCGCCGGGCTGGTCGCGAACGTGCAGTAGTGGCACTTGTCCCGGCAGAGCCGGGTCAGGGGGATGAAGACTTTGCGGGAGTAGGTGACGACGCCTTCGCGCCCCTCGGCGGCGAGCCCGGCGTCGCGGACGCGGCCTGCGGAGCGCACGAGGTCTTGCAGGTCCTCGCCGCGAGCGGCGAGCAAGACCTCGATCTCGTCCTGGTTGAGCGTCACCGCGTCCCTGGCCCTGCGAAGTGCACGTCTCATAGCGGAAGCAGAAGCGGTCACACAGAAATACTACGCTGACCGCGTCGGGGTTATTCCCGTCGAGCGAGCCGCCGGGCGAGGACTGCAGGTACCGCGCCTGCCGCCAGGTACAACGGCGCGCGCCAATCCGCAATCGCGAAGAGCAGAATCCTGCTGCCGCCCGGCCCCGGAACGAGGCAGACCAGGCACACGATCAGCCAGACGATGAGCGGGACCGTCCCCGCCCTCGGCGCAGCCCAGGTCGCCGTCAACATGATCGCCACGTTGAGCGCGCCGCAGACGACGGCGGTCAACGGGAACGGTTGGCCATGCCACCACAGCGGCAGGTAGAACGCGCCGACGAGCGCCTCGAACGCGGAGAGGACGCTGAGCGCCACGAGCAGGGCCGTATTCCACGCGCGCAGCGCGTGGCCGTCCGGCGCCGTCCACGCCCGGTCCTCAGCCAAGGTCGAGGCCCGCCAACAGGCAGTCTTCGCGCGCGCCGTCGCGGGGCGCTGCGGACGCGCGGTGCTGCTGCGCCAAAACGCGGTGCTCTTGCGCCAAAACAAAATGCTCCTCCCCCGGCACGGGGGTGAGCGCCTTGTTGGACAGGGCGAACGCAGCCAGCTCCGGGTGGACGGTGATCTGCGTGGCGTGCGCCGCCAGCGCGGCGAGCTTCGCGCCTCGGAACGCTCCGATGTCGACGGCGGTCGTGATCTCGTCGTCCTGCCACGGCTTGGCGACCTCGGGATCCACCACGTGGAACCCTTCGGGGACCTCCTGCCCGTTCAGGCCTTCGACCGCGCGAAGCCATGTCGACCGCGCGATCGTGGCCCAGTACAGCCTCGCGACCTGCCAGGACGGGCCGAGCTCGCGGTGCGCTTCCGCCGCCGCGAGCTTGACCGCTTCCACGACGACGCGGTTGGCATGGACGTGGTCGCGGTGCCCGTAGCCCCCGCCGGGGTCGTGGGTGGCCACCACGTGGGGACGGGTCTCGCGGATCGTCTTCGCGACGGCTCGGGCCTGCTCGCCGAAATCGCCCGCGACGAACGCCCTCGGATGGGTGTTGCGGCCTGCGACCATGCCGGAGTCTCGCCATTTGCCCGGCCCGCCGAGCCAGTGCTGGCTGATGGCGGGCAGGCCGGAATCGCCGCCGAGCCGGTCCAGCGCGGACCGCAGCTCCGCGATCCGCCAGCCGCCGAGCTGGTCGGCGCGGTCTGCGGCGAGCTCGCGCAGCGACGGCTCGATGACCTCCCCCTCTTCGCCCAACGTGCATGTGAGGACCGAGACTTCGGCGCCCTCTGTGGCCAGGCGCGCCATGGCGCCGCCGCAGAGGATGGTCTCGTCGTCCGGATGCGCGAAAACGAAGAGTGCCCGCGCCCTGCTCTTCTGGCCCGGCCCGTTCAACGCAGCTCCCAGCTCGCGGCCCCTGCCATCGGCCCGACGACAGCGGGCACGCCGAAGGCGACGCCGCTGATCCCCGGGCCGACCGCGAGCAAACCGGCGTCGCGCATGAGCGGCAGCTCCAGCGCCAAAGCCGCCAGCCGAGGCGCCACCTGTGCCTCCAGCTCCTCCGCCGGGAGCTTGCCGGTCAACGCCCGGAGGAAATCGGCTTGCAGTTCCGACAGGCACACGCCCGAGAGGTTGCGCACCCCTCCCGCGCCGATGGGATCGACCGGCTCGGGCGAGTCCCCCGGCGCCTGCTGGTCGGGGCGGGCCGGTTGCGCGGGCCTGCTGGGCTGGCTCGGGCAGGCGTAGCGGGAGTACAGCGCGGTGGCGAGGTCGCCGCCCGCCTGGGACCAGCCCACAATCGCCTGCGCTTTGTCCTCGCGCAGCGCCGAGCCGTATAGCTCTTCCGGCGCGAACTGCGCGACGGAGGCCGCGACGCCGAGCGACCGCCACTGGTCGGCCGCCGTGCTGGCCACCGCGAACGCCCGCGCGTCGTTCTGCGCGACGCCGATGACCATGGCCAGCGGACGCCCGTCCTTCCCGAGGATCGGCGAAGCGCCCGAGGACGGGCTCGCCGCGAGCGGGGCGTAGCCGAGTTGGAGGAGCTTGTCCCTGGCCTGGTCGGGCGCGAGCCGCTCCGACGGGCCTGCGGCGGGGAGGGCAATCGCGTCCTGGGCCGCGATACGGGCGAGCAGGCCTTGGTCGAGTGCCCCGAGCAGCGCCTGCCTCGTCTCCAACTGGCTCAGGCGCCCGTCCCTGGCGTTGAGGACGAGGCCCAGCTCGGCCTGCCCCGGCTGCACTTCGGCGCGCACCTGCGGGACCGCCTGCAGTTGGGCGAGCGCCGTCGCGCTGCCGTGCACGAGGACGAGCTGCGCCTCTTTGCTGCGCAAGGCGGACGCGAGCTGCGTGCCCGAGCCCATCCGCCGCAACAGGATCTTGTCCGTCCAGGCGGGAGAGTCCCAGTACCGGTCGTTGCGGACCAGCTCCAATTCCTCTTTGTTACGGTCCATATGCTCCACCCGGAAGCTGCCGCCCGCCACCGTGATCCCGTTCGCGAAAGCGCGCGGGAAACCACCGAGGTCGTCCCGTCCGACGTGGGCGGGCAGGAGGTTCGCGAACAGCTCCTGCCAGCGCGGGTACTCGTCTCGGAAGACGACAGTGACCTCTTTGCCCCCGCTGCCCGACCGGACCTCGTCGATCAGTCCGTAGCCTGCCGCGTCCGCGACTCCCGGCTGGGTGGTCATCTGCCGCCACAGGTACTGGAAGTCCTCTGCGGCAATCGGCGCGCCGTCCGACCACTGGGCCTCGTCTCGCACCCGGTATCGGACGGTGAACGGGGCATGGCCCACGATGTCGGCCGCGACCAGGAACGAGCGGTCCAGCCGCCAGGCGACGCCGCCGGGCGCGGACGGGTCGACAACAGGGCGGAACGGGCTCGGCAGCGTCAACGAGGCGACCGCCGAAGTCGTCTCGGAGAGATCGGCCGTCAGATGCGGGTTGAACCCGCTGTCGCCGACCCCGACCCCGTCCACCGCGACCACGACCGAACGGGGGCCCGGCGGCGCGACGGTCGGCGCGCTCGTCGACGAGCGCCCGTTGGCGAGGGAATTGTCGCAACCGGAAGCTCCGACGAGGACGGCGAGGCCAATGCCCAACGCTCGCACCGCTCGGCGCATGGCTCTCGATCCCTTTCTCGCCGCGAACTCCGTTCTGTCAGATAACCCCATGCAGTATCGCATGCGATCACCGTTTCACACGATATGCGTCACGATTGGATCACGTAACCCCAGGTCGGGCTGAAAATATCGGATCACGGGGGCGCTGTGGGTAACCTCGGCCCGAACGTCCAATACGCCACATCAGTCACATAGACAACAGGAGATCCCCGCCATGTCGCAGCAGCGCGCACTTCCGCAAAAAATCGTGGCCACCACTTCGGGCAGCGCTGCTCGATCGAGAACCGCGCCGCAGTCGCGCGCCCCCCGCGCGCTCGTCGGCGCGCTGCTCGCGGCGGGGCTCATCGGCCTCTCCCCCGCCTCAGCCGATCCCGACGGCGCCACGGGCGAGCCCGCCCCGGTCGCCCCCGTCGCCTTCCCCTCGCCCGCGCAAGGCATGCCCGCGCTCCCGCAGGGCTTGTCCGCGCTCCCGCAGGGCCTCGGCCAGATGGCGGCCAACCCCCAGGTGATCAACGCCGCCACCTCGTACCTCCCCGCTTTGATCGGCGCTGTCTCGGAGCCCGGCGTGCGCGACACCGTGCAGACCCAGCTGCTGCTCCAGCAGGTGCAGAACGTCATCGGCCAGGCGAACCTCCCGCCGGAGTACCAGAACTCGATGGTCCAGGCCGCCGCCTTGCTGCGCAACCAAGAGCCGCCCGCCATGCCCGCCCCGGCGGCGCCCAACCCGGACCAGGGCCCGGCTCCCGGCTCGCCCGCGCTGCCGAGCGACGACTCCGCGCCGAAGATCCAAGAGTTCATGGTGCCCACCATCGGCATGAACTGCATCGAAGGCTCTGACGGCGAGGGCGCCGGGAACGCGATCGGCAAGGCGCTGGTCACCGCCGGTCCGCAGGAAGCCCCCGCGCCGGGTCCGAAGGAAGGGGAGGCGGGCTACGTCTTCACCGCGCTCGGCACCGGTCCCGCCGTCACCGACGAAACCCATCCGCTCTCGGTGAACTGGTTCAACCTCGACACCGGCGCGAAGGGCCAGGCGACGCTGCTCCCGAACCCCGCGATCAACGCGACCACCGGGCCCGCCACCTTCACCGCGATCATCCCGACCGGCAAAGGCCGCGTCCTCTCCACCGTCTTCGGCACGGTGACCGCGAAGAACACCGAAGGCGAGGAGCACGCCTGCACCATCACCCCGACGGTCGGCATGTCTCGGATCTGACCGAATCTCGTCCCTGAAAATGGCGGGGCCCCGGAGCAATTGCTCCG
>NZ_JBOFQF010000025.1:0-23598 GCF_051660745.1 Segniliparus sp.
AGCGGCCCTCCCCGGTCGGGGAGGGCCGCTTCTCGCGGTGCGCGCTCGAGCTCAGCGCTCGAGGATCGCGGTGATCCCCTGCCCGCCTGCCTCGCAGATCGAGACCAGCGCGCGGCCGGAGCCGCGCTCGGCGAGCTGCTTGGCGACCTGGGCCACGACCCGCGCGCCGGTGGCGCCGAAGGGGTGGCCGATGCCGAGCGAGGAGCCGACGGTGTTGAGCTTGGAGCGGTCGATCTCGCCGAGCGGCGCGTCAAGGCCGAGCTTCTCTTTGCAGTACTCCTCCGAGGCCCAGCCCTTCAGGTGGCAGAGCACCACGGAGGCGAACGCCTCGTGGATCTCGTACACGTCGAAGTCCTGCAGCGTCAGGCCGTTGCGGGCGAGCAGCCGGGGCACCGCGTAGGTGCCCGCCATGAGCAGGCCGTCGGCGCCGCTCACGTAGTCGACCGCGGCGACTTCGACGTCGACCAGGTGCGCCAGCACGGGAAGGCCGCGCTCGGCCGCCCACTCGTCCGACGAGAGCAGCGCCGCGGCGGCGCCGTCGGTGAACGCGGTGGAGTTGCCCGCCGTCATCGTCGCGTCTCCGCCGCGAACGCCGAACACGGGCTTGAGCTTCGCGAGCTTCTCGATGGTCAGGTCGGCGCGCAGGTTGTTGTCGCGGACCAGGCCCTGGTACGGGGTGATCAGGTCGTCGAAGAACCCGCGCTCGTACGCGGCGGCCAGGTTCTTGTGGCTCGCCAGCGCCAGCTCGTCCTGCTCGCGCCGGGTGATGCCGAACTGCTTGGAGGTGATAGCCGCGCTGTCGCCCATCGTCAGGCCGGTGCGGCGCTCGCCAGCCGACATCTGCAGGGCGAAGGAGCCGGGCCGGAGGGACGCGACGAGCTGGAGCCGCTCTTTGAGGCTCTTCGCGGTCTGCAGGCGCTGGCCGATCTTGATCAGGCCTTCGGGGATGCCCGCCGCCGGGATGCTGTACGAGTCGACGCCGCTGCCGACGCCGACCTCGATCCGGCCGAGCGCGATGTCGGCGGCGACGTCCGCCGTCGCGCGCAGGGAGGTGCCGCAAGCCTGCTGCAGGTCCCAGGTCGGGGTGTACGGGGAGAGCCCGCTGGAGAGCACCGCCTCGCGGGTGAGGTTGAAGTAGGCGGGGTCTTTCGCGACGCCGCCGCCGACCACCGCGCCGAGCTGCTCGCCGTGGAGGTCGAACCGGTTCACCAGGCCCTGGAGCGCGGCGGTGAGCATGTCGAGCACGTTCGAGTCTTTGTACGCGGTGAACGAGCGCGCGAAGGGGGTCCGGTTGCCGCCGAGGATCGCGACGGGACGGCCGAGCTTGGCGCCGCCGGGCTGCGGGGCCGGGTTCGAGCGGGTGCGCGTCCTGCGCTGCGAGGTCGGTGATGTGGTCGCCACAGTGTCCTCCATCGGGTAAGTGGTTTGTCGGAACGCCTCTCACGTCCTCCATCCATTTGTACTCTCCCCCTCTCGCCCTGTCGCGGTCGGGGCCGGAAACAGTTACTCGCGAGTAGCTTTCGAGTTACTCGCGAGTAGCTTTCGACCCCCCTGCCGTTCGGGCCGCCGAAGGGGCCACTAAACTCGCAGCTGGCTTTTGCAACTCTCGACCCTGGGCTTAACTGCTTCAAAGAAAGGCGCGTCACGTGGCATCCCCCCTCGGTAAAGACCCGATCTCAACCCTGTGGACTTCCGGAGCCGGAAAGTTCGTCACCAAGCAGCTCGGGCTTCCGCAGCCCCCGGCGCTCTACCGCTACAAGGCGGGCAAGCCCCTGCTCCCCGGCCCGGTGCTCGTCGGCGGCTCGGGCGCGAGCGGCAACAGCAAGCTCGTCGAGCCGCTGCTCCACATCCTCTCCGACGACTACGAGCTGATCACCCTCAACAAAGACGCGCGGGGCGCGGACAAGCTCGGCGCGCTCGTCTTCGACGCGACGGAGATCACCGACCCGGACGGCCTCGTCTCGCTCTACCAGTTCTTCAACACGAACCTGCGCAGCCTCGGCAAGAGCGGGCGCGTCGTGGTGATCGGCACCACCCCGGAGGAGGCAGGCTCCCCGATCGCCCAGGCCGTGCAGCGCGGCCTTGAGGGCTTCACCCGCTCGGTGGCCAAGGAGCTGCTCGGCGGCTCCACCGCCCAGCTCGTCTACCTCTCCCCCGGCGCTTCGACCGGGCTCTCCGCGCTGGAGTCGACGGTCCGGTTCCTGCTCTCGGGCAAGTCCGCCTACGTCGACGCCCAGGTGCTCCGTGTCGGCGCGTCCGACGCGCAGGCCCCCGAGAGCTGGGCGAAGCCGCTCGCAGGCCGGGTCGCCGTGGTGACCGGAGCCGCGCGTGGCATCGGCGCCGCCATCGCCGAGGTCTTCGTCCGCGACGGCGCGAAGGTCATCGTCGTCGACGTCCCGCAGGCAGGCGAGGCCCTCGCGGAGACCGCCAAGCGGCTCGGCGGCATCGCTGTGGCTGCGGACGTGACCTCCCCCGAGGCCGCGACCGCCCTCGCCGAGGCCTCCAAGGAGTTCGGCGGCGTCGACGTGCTCGTCAACAACGCTGGCATCACCCGCGACAAGCTCCTGGTGAACATGGACGCGGCCAAGTGGGGCGCGGTCATCGCGGTGAACCTCAAGGCCCCGCTCCAGCTGGCCAACGCCCTGTTCGAGAGCGGCACGCTCAAGGACGGCGGCGCGGTCGTCGACGTCTCGTCCATCGCGGGCATCGCGGGCAACCGCGGCCAGACGAACTACGCGCTCACCAAGGCGGGCGTCATCGGCCTGGTGGACGCGTACAAGTCCGTCTACGCGCAGCGGAACATCACCATCAACGCCGTCGCCCCCGGCTTCATCGAGACCCCGATGACCGGCGCGATCCCGCTGCTCAACCGCGAGGTCGGGCGCAGGCTCAACTCGCTGATGCAGGGCGGGCTGCCGGTCGACGTCGCCGAGGCCATCGCGTACTTCGGCGCCAAGTCCTCCAGCTCGGTGACCGGCAACGTGATCCGCGTCTGCGGCCAGATGTCGTTGGGAGCCTGATCGACATGGGCAAGACTGTCAACCTCCCCAAGGCCCCCACGCTCGGGCCCGCCTACCTCAAGGTCATCGGCACCGACCTCCTGCGCAAGCGGAAGGTGCAGAACTCCGCGAGCGCGGAGCTGCCGACCCACAGCATCGCGGTGCAGAACGTCAAGATCGATCCGGCCAAGTTCGCGGACTACGTGCGGGTCACCGGGCTGAAGCTGACCAGCGAGCTGCCGTCGACGTACGCGTTCATCCTGTCCCAGCCGCTGGTGATGACGATTTTCGCCGACCCGCGCTTCCCGTTCCAGCCGAACGGGCTCGTGCACTTCGAGAACGTCGTCCGCCAGGAGCGCCCCGTCGCCCCCGGCGAGACGTTCAACATCCGGGCCTACGTCGACAACCTCCGCGAGCACCGCAAGGGCCTGCTGTTCGACGCGACGGCCGAGATCTCGGTCGGCAACGAGCTGGTCTGGACGCAGAAGTCCACCCTGCTCAAGCAGCAGAAGACCAGCCTGTCCGGCCAGCCCGCCCCGGAGCCCGCGCAGCAGAAGCTGCCGCCGGTGGCGAACCTGCTCTCGGTCGGCCAGGTCCAGATCTGGGACTACGCGGCGGCTTCCGGGGACTTTAACCCCATCCACCTCTCCGGGCCGACCGCGAAGCTCCTCGGCTTCCCCAAGGCCATCGCGCACGGGATGTGGGAGGCCGCAGCCGCGCTGCGCTACGTCGAGGGGAGCATCCCCCCGGCGCACACCTACAGCGTGCGGTTCGGCAGGCCGCTCTTCTTGCCGGGCACCGTTGCCGTCTACCTGGACAGCGCGCCGGAGAAAATCGAGGTCGCGCTGCGCGACCGGAAGACCGGCGCGCCCCACTTCCAGGGGACCATCACACCGAACGCGTAAGCTAGCGCCATGTCGTACAACTCCGAACAACCGCAGCAGAGCCCTTGGCCCGACGGCGCGCCCCACGGGGCCGCCGCCGGGTCCAAGGCGCTGTGGACGAAGCTCCTGCCGCCGATTGCCGCCGTGGTAGGCGGATTCGTGGCAGCAGTCCCGGTCGTGCTCCTCGCGACCGCCGCGTTCAGCGAGGACAGCCGTCCCGCCGTGTCGACCCCGTCGAACCCCGACCAGTCGTTGCTTGGCCAGGTGCCCTACGGCTCCCACTGAGCCCGGGCCTGTCCGCAGGCTCGGCTCAGTTCTGCGCGTTCAGGCGCGCGAGCGCCCGCTCTGGCTCGCGTGCGCGGCAATCGTCGCGCTGTGCTTCGCGCAGTCCCCCGGCCTCGTCGCCGCCGACACGAAGCTCGACCTGACCGGCAACCCCGTTGGCTTCCTCCGCCAGGCGTGGTCGCTGTGGAGCGACGTCGCCCCGCTCGGCCAGCCGCGCAACCAGGCCTACGGCTATCTTTTCCCGCACGGGAGCTTCTTCGCGCTCGGGTCGCTCGCGCACATCCCGCCGTGGGTCGTGCAACGATGCTGGTGGTCGGTCCTCCTCTGCGTCGGATTCGTCGGCATGGTCCGGCTCGGCGAGGTGCTCGGGATCGGCGCCCCGGCGAGCCGGATGATCGCCGCCTCGGCGTATCTCGCGAGCCCGAGGGTGATGACAACGCTGGGGGCTATCTCCTCGGAGACCGCGCCCATGATGCTCGCGCCGTGGGTCCTCATCCCGGTCGTCCAGGCGTGGACTTCGAAAGACCCGTCCATGCGCAGGCTCGCCGCCCGATCGGCAGGAGCGGTCGCCCTCATGGGGGCGGTCAACGCGGTCGCGACCGCCGCAGCATGCCTGCCCGCGTTCCTGTGGTGGGCCGCGCACGCCCCGCGCAGGCGCGGGCCCAATCCGCGTTGGCGCTCGTTCACCGCGTGGTGGATTCCTTGCCTCGCGCTGGCCTGCGCATGGTGGGCGACGGCGCTGCTGCTGCTCGGCTCGGTGAGCCCGCCCTTCCTCGACTTCATCGAGTCCTCGCGCGTCACCACGCGCTGGACCTCGCTCGTCGAGGTCGTGCGCGGAGCCGACGGCTGGACTGGATTCGTCGACCCGAGCCGCATGGCGAGCACCGGCCTGGTCAGCTATCCCGTGCTGGTGTTCGCGACCGGGGCGCTGGCAGCAGTCGGGCTCGCGGGGCTGTGCCTCCAGCGGACCCCGCACCGGGGTTTGCTCGCCGCGATCCTCCTCGTCGGCGTGCTCGGCATCTGCGTCGGATACGCGGGCCCGCTCGGCGGGCCGTTCGCCGAGCCCGTTCGCGTGTTCTTGGACGCGGCAGGGGCCCCGTTGCGCAACGTCCACAAGCTGGACCCGCTCGTCCGGATGCCGCTCGCCCTCGGCGTCGCGAGCGCCCTCGGCGCCCTGTCCGCAGGCGGGCAGGGCGCCTCTGCGCGCGGCTTCTTCGCGGCTCTCGCCCGTCCGGAGCGCGGCAGGGCCGCCCCGGTCGCCATAGCCGTCCTCATGGCCGTCGCGCTGAGCGCCTCCGCCTCCTGGACCGGCAGGCTCGCCCCTGGCAAGCCGTATCAGGACCTGCCCGGCTATTGGCGCAGCGCGAGCGCCTGGCTGGGCGCCCATCTCGCGACGGAGCCCCACGGGGCCCGCGTGCTGGTCGCGCCGGGAGCGCCGTGGGCCGACCAGGTCTGGGGCCTCACTCGGGACGAGCCGATCCAGGCGCTCGCGGACTTCCCATGGGCGGTCCGCGACGCGATCCCCCTCACCCCGCCCGGCGCGATCCGCTCGCTCGACGCCGTGCAACGGCTCTTCGCGGACGGCCGGCCGTCGTCCGGGCTCGCCGACATGCTCCTCGAACAGGGCTTCGCCTACCTCGTGCTGCGCAACGACCTCGACCTGGAGTCCTCGCATAGCACGAGGCCGATCCTCGCCCACCAAACTGTCGAGGGCTCGCCCGGCTTGCAGAAAGTCGCCGAGTTCGGCCCGCTCACCGGGGCGGGGCAGATCCCGGGCGCGGTCGTGGACGACGACCTGCGGGCGCGCTATCCGGCGGTGGAGATCTATCGCGTCGCCGGGGGCGGGCACAGCGAGCCGCCCGGGCCCTATCTCGTCGGACTGGACGGCACGACGGTTGTCGACGGCGGGGCCGAAGCCCTGCTGCCGATCATCGAGCACGCCCATGAGCTCGGCGACCCCGAGCCCGGCCCGATCCTGTTGCGCGCCGACGCCCGGCGGGCGGGACTCGCCCCCAAGGCAGTCGTCGTGACCGACACCCCGGCCCTGCGGGGGACCGATTACGGACGGGTGGACGACCATGTCTCGGCCGTCCAGGCCGAAGGCGACCCGAAACGGGTGGCCAACACCGTCACCGACTACCCGACCGAAGGCGCGGCGATGGTGCGCGGCGTGTGGGAGGGCGCGCGGGTGGCCGTCTCCAGCTCTGTCTCCGAGGCCAACGGGCTCTCGATCGTCTCGCCCGGCAACAGCCCTCGCGCCGCTTTCGACGGCGACCCGTCCACCAGCTGGCTCTCCGCCGGACTCGAGCACGCGGTCGGGCAATGGCTCCAGCTGGACTTCGACACCCCGGTCTCCGACCCCCAGGTGACGGTGACCGTGAGCCGCGCCATCGGACCCGCCGTGGACCAGCTGGAGGTGGCGACCGAACGGGGCACCGCCACGCTGCGCGACATCGTCACCGACCGTCCCACCGACGTCACCGCCCCCACCGGCCAGACGCATTGGCTGCGGATCACCGCGACTGGCACGGCGAACGGCACTGCGGGCAATCAGTTCGGCATCAGCGAGCTGCAGGTCTTCGACGGCAAAACCGGCAAAGCGGTGCCCGTGCGCTTCAAAGTGCTCGTCCCCGACGCGGGGCCGGACACCCTCGTCCGCCAATGGGAGCTGGGCCAAGAGTTCCCCGGCAGGGCAGGCTGCGCGAAGGGGCCGGTCCAGACCCAGTGCACGCAGTCGCTCACCCTCGCGCCCGAGGAGCCGACGGTGTTCAGCAGGACGATCGGGGTGGCGCGCGCGACCGACGTCCTCCCCGCGCTCTTCGTCCGCTCCCGGCTCTCCCCCGCCAGCACAGATCTGCTCGCCGAGCCAGGCCGCGTCCTCGCGACCGGCGAGAGCGCGAACGGCGACTCGCGGGGCTCCGCATACGCCGCCGTCGACGGCGACCCCCGCACCGCGTGGACGGCTTCGCCGAACGCGCTCAAGCCCGGAGCCCCGAAGCCCCGGCTGACCCTCCAGCTGCCCGTGCCCGCCGACGTGGCACAGGTCCGGCTCGTCCTCCCCGCCGGAGCCCTCCCGGCCCGGCCGACCAAGATCGCGGTGGACCTCGGCGACGGCAGGCAGGTCCGCGATATAGACCCGGACCAGGACTCCGTCGTCGTCGACCTCCATCCGCACCGCACCGACCACGTCGTCATCACTGTCCTCGCCTGGCAGGACGCGCTCAACGTGAACTCGCTCGGCTTCGCCGAGCTCCAACCCCCCGGGTTCGCCGAGGTGGAGCTGCTCGGCCCCGACGGGGGCGCGGCTCCCGGCTTCAAGCCGCTCGACGAGGACCGGACCGTCACCGTGGACTGCGAGCACGGCCCGGTCCTCACCATCGGCGACCGGACGGTGCCGACCTCCGTCACCGCCACGGTCGGTGCGCTGCGCTCGGGCGCCGTCGTGCGCGCGACGCCATGCGATTTCAACCCGGTCCCGCTCGGCCCCGGGCCGCACGACATCGCCGCCGCGCCGGGCAACGCGTTCGTCGTGGACTCGCTGGTGCTCCGCGACGTGGGACTCCCTCCCCCGCATGCGCCCGACCCGCAGCAGGCCGATGTCCGCTCGTGGGACGTGGACGCGCGGGACATCGCGGTGCGCCAGTCCGCAGAGCCAAGGATTCTCGTGGTTCCCGAGAGCGTCAACCCCGGCTGGCGCGCCGCCGCGAACGGGCACGACGGCGCCGGGGCCGAGATCGTCGGCAAAGCGCTCCAACCGGTCACGGTCAACGGCTGGCAGCAGGGCTGGATCGTCCCCGCAGGCTTCGAAGGGGCCGTCCAGCTCCGTTTCCCGCTGAACACCTGGTATCGCGCCGGGCTCGTGGCAGGCCTCGCCGGGCTCGTGCCGCTCGCGGCGCTCGCCATCGCGCCCGCCGCGCCCCGAAGGCGCGATCCCCAACCGCTCGCGTCCACGCCGAGCGCGAGGCTGTCGGGGGCGCTGGCCGGGCTCGCCTGCGCCTGGCTCATCACAGGCCTGGCGGGCGCCGCCGCCGCGCTGGCCCTCGGCCTCGGCTCCTGGCGGTTCGCCCGGCGCGGGGGCTGCCTCCCCCGCGCCGCGGCCATCGTCGGCGGGCTGTCGATGACCGCAGCCGCGGGCTTGCTCGCGCTCGGCCCCTGGCGCAGCGCCTCGTACCTCGGCGGCGCGGCCGTCCCTCAGCTGTTGACGCTGATCGCGCTCGGCAGCGTCGTCTGCTCGGCGGTCTTCGACCGGGAGGGCGAAGGGCCCCGCTCCTCGCGCGAGCCCCAGAGCCGCGAGCACGGCGCCTCAACCCAGGAGTAGCTCAGGGCCGCGACTCCTGCCGAGAAGACCGTCGCCACCGCCAGCGCCACGAGCATCCGCAGCGGCGACGGCGGGAGCCCGAGGATCGGCAGCAAGACGCCGAGCACTGCCAAATGCCAGAGGAAGAAGCTGTACGACCAACGTCCTAGAGTCAACGTGATCGGATGTCCGAGGACCGGGTGCGCGCTTCCCGCCCCGGAGAGCGCGGCGGGCGCGACGAGCGCCGCCGCGAGCACCGCGCCCAACGCGATTTTCGTGGCGAACTGCCACGGCTGGACCGTCGTGAGATCTGGCGGCCCGCCCAAATCGGTGCATTCCAGCCCGAAAGCGACGGCTGCGACGGCCAGGCAGGCCCGCTTGGCCGAGGCTCCGACGGTCCGGCCTTGGGCGCGCAGCTCCGCGAGCACCATGCCCGCCGCGAACCACGGCAGATACCCTGGCAGCCAAAGCTTGGGGCTGCCGGCGCCGCCGTCCTGCCAGGGCAGGAACGCCCAGCCGAGCGAGATCGCGGCGACGGCGGCGAGCACCGGGACGCGCCAGCGGGCGCGCTGGCCCGCGAGCTTCGACATCGCCACCGCGAACAGCGGAAGAGCCAGGTAGAAGGACACTTCCACCGACAAGCTCCACATCTGGGTGAGGCCTTGCGCGAGTGTGAACGGGACGAACGGCTGGGCCAGCGCGAGGTTCGCGAGCCATACCCGCGCGTCCGCGCCCGACGAGACGAGCACCACGCACACCACGACCCAGTACGCGGGCAGGATGCGCGCCGCCCTGGAGCGGTAGTAGTCGAGCAGCCGGGGCGCCTCGCCCGCGCCCCTTGCCTTCGCGACATGGGGGCGCCAGAGCAAAAAGCCAGAGAGCGCGAAGAACACCGCCACGGCCAAGTCCAGCCTGCTGAACGCGTGCTGGTACCAGTGGCCCACGCCCGCGCCGGTCAAGAACGCCGTGTGCGTGCCGAGCACTGCGAGCGCGGAGAACCATCGCAGCCCCTGCAGCGCGGGCAGGAACTCGCGATTCGCTCGTGTGGTGGTCTCGCTCATCCCATCCAGGATAGGTCGGCCTTCCTCGGCCTCCTGCACGACTGCGGCAGCCGACTTATGCTGTGCGGGATGTCCGACCCCGACCCGCCGCGCGCAACAGCGCGAGTCCCCGGCTCGCTCCGCTCGGCAGCGCCGTGGCGCAAACTCGTCATCGCGACGGCCGTCGCCCTGCCGATCCTCGGCTTCCTCGTCGCCATCCCGTTCGCGAACCGGCAGGCCCCGATCGTGCTCGGCCTGCCCTTCCTGCAGTTCTGGACCACATCGTGCCTGGCGATGACCGGAGTCTGCCTGAACGTCATTTTCCACCTCGATCCCCGAAACCGCATCACGCCTGCCCCCGGGGAGCCTCGCTGGGGGCGTCTCCCGCTTGCGGGGGAGGACGACGAGCAATGCTGAGCCTGTTGATGCTCGCAATCACGGCTGTGGCGGCGCTCGCCACGGCCTGGCTCACGGCCCGCAGACGCGCAGACCCCTCGCGGCCGGGGGCCGCCGCCACGCTTTCGGAATGGGCGGTCGGCGGCAGGCGGTTCGGGGCCGTCATGGTCTTCGTGCTCTTCGCCGGGGAGAACCTCACGACGTTCGCCCTGCTCGGCGGGGCCGGTTGGGCGTACGACAAAGGGGTCGTCGCCGCATACAGCTCCTGTTACGCCTCGCTCGCCTGCCTCTTCAGCTACTGGTACCTCCCCAAGATCTGGCGGCACGCCAAAGAGCACCGTTCGGTGTCCCAGTCGGACTATCTGCGCTCCAAGTACGACAGCAAAGCGCTCGGCGCGCTCGTCACCCTGGTCGGCGTCGTCGCGATGGTCCCCTATCTCGCTCTCCAGCTCAAAGGCCTCTCGATCATCGCGTACGAGACGAGCCACCGGCGGATCCCCCTCGAAGCAGGCGCTGTCGCGGGCGCGGCACTGATCGCCGCGTACGCGGTGCTCGGCGGGTTGCGGGGAGCCGCGCTCACCTCGATCGTCAAGGACTCTGCCGTCGTCGTCGTGGTGCTGGGCATGGGCGTGTGGCTGCCCTACCGACTCTACGGCGGCTGGGGCGCGGTCACCAAGGCGGTCGCGGAGCAGCACCCGGACCATCTGACCCTGTTGCCCGAACAGGGCTACGGCCTGACCTGGTTCATCACGACCGTCGTGCTCTGCGCGCTCGGCGCGCACATGTGGCCGCACCTTTTCGCCTCGTTCTTCTCCGCGAAGGACGAGCGGAACCTGCGGCGCACACTCGCGATCGCGCCGTTCTACGGGATCGCGACGGGGACCACGCTGATCATCGGCTTCACCGCCCTCGTCGCGCTCCCCGCGCTCGGCAAAGGGAACGAGGACCTGGCGTTCCTCCGATTGGCAGCGGCGGAGCTGCCCGATCCGGTGCTCGGCCTCATCGGCGCGACCGGACTGCTCACCGCGCTCGTCCCCGGCTCGGTGCTGGCCACCTCCATCGCGACCTCGCTCACCCGCGACGGCTACGCGAACCTGCGCCCCAACGCGTCCGAGACCGAGCTCGCCAGGGCGGCGAAACGCCTGCTGCCCGTCGTGGTCGCGCTCGCCTTGGTGTTCGCCCTCTCGGGCGGGCAGACCATCGTGGGCCTGCTGCTCGCCGGGTACGCGATCGTGGTCCAGGTGTTCCCCGCAGTCCTCGGCTCCGTGCTGCCGCGCAATCCTTTCACCCGCGAAGGCGTCATCGCCGGGCTCGTCGTCGGCGCGGCGCTCGCGGCGGCCGCCCCGTTCGTCGGCGGCGACTGGAAGCATCTGCGTGCCTTCCTGCCCGAACAGCTCGCCGAGGTGAACGTCGGGATCCTCGCCTTGGCGGCGAACCTCCTCGTCGCGGCAGCGGTCTCGGCTTCGGCGCGGTCGAGACAGCGGCCCGCCCAGGATGTCCTCGAAACGGCGGACGAGCCTATTCGGGCAGCAGCGGTCTGAGCGTCTTGCCCGCGAGCTCCACGGCTCCCGGCTCGTGGCCGTTCGCGACGAGGTTGATGACGAGCCGGTCCACACCATGGTCGAGCACCCTGGTTTTGACCTCGCGGGACACCTCGACCGGGTTGCCCGCGAACACGCGGTCGGTGAGGGCGAGCCGTTCGGCCTTCGAAAGCGCCTGCAAGTCGACGCCCCGCCGCGAGAACCAGTCGAGCAGCAGCTGCCTCGCCCGCTCGCCGTCCTCATCGATGATCACCTGAGCGAAATAGCTGACCTCGAGGGTCTCGGGGTCGCGGTCCGCCTCCAAGAGCCGCTGGTGCAGGACGTCGAGTTTGTGCGGGAGCTCCGACGCGCCGCACACAAGGTTGAGGTGGTCGGCGTGCTTCGCGGCGAGCCCGAAGGTCTTGCGCTCGCCACTGCCGCCGATGAGCACGGGGACGTCGTCGCGCAGGCGGGGCTCGTTGATCGCGTCCTTCGCCTGGTACCACTTGCCGTGGAAGGTCGGTCGCTCCCCGCGCAGCATCGGGATGGCGATCTCGAGCGCCTCCGCGAGGCGCTCGAAGCGGTCGGCGAAGCTCCCGAACTCGTAGCCGTACCCCTCGTGCTCCTGCTCGAACCAGCCCGCGCCGACGGCGAACACGGCCCGGCCGCCGCTGATCACGTCCAGCGTGGCGACGATTTTCGCCAGCAAAGCCGGATTTCGATACGTGTTGCCGGTGACCAGCGGGGAGAGCTGGACGCGCTCCGTGGCGGCCGCGAGAGCGCCGAGCGCCGTGTACGCCTCCAGCATCGGCTCATCCGGCGCCCCGACCGCCGAGACCTGGTAGAAGTGGTCCATCACGAAGACGCTGTCGAACCCGGCGGCCTCGGCCTCCTGGGCCTGTGCGAGGACGGCCTGGAACATCTCAGAAGCCGAACCCCCGTAGGAGAAGTTCGGTATCTGATAGCCCAGCCGGATAGTCACGTGGGACGAGCTTATCGCATCGCCCGTCTGCGTGCGAGGACGTCTCGGACGATCCCCCATGCCACCACGACCGCCGCGATAGCGGAAGTCAAGAAGAACTGTGTGCGGCTCGACCGCTCCCAGCCCACGCCCAGGAAAAGCACCACGATGCCCGCGATCGTCGCGATGGTCAGGTACGGGAACCCCCACATCCGCACCATGAGCGGGCCGCCGCCGAGCTCGAGCGATTTCCGCAGGCGCAGCTGGGACACCGCGATGACGAGCCAGATCAACAGCGCGATGCCCCCGGTGGACTCGATCAGGAACGAGAACACCCCGTCGGGCCACTTGTAGTTGAACACCACCGCGACGAAGCCGACCACCGTCGCGGCGAGCACCGCGTTCCTCGGCGACCCGGCTTTGTTGAGGCCGCTCAAAAACTTCGGGGCGTCTCCTCGCTCCGAGAGGGAGAACAGCATCCGGCTCGCCGTGTACAGGCTCGAATTAAGGCAGGACAAGACGGCGGTCAGCACGATGCCGTCCATGATCGTCGCCGCGTACGGCACGTTGTACAGCTTCATCACCGCCACGTACGGGCTCTCTTTGACCGACGCGTCGTCCCACGGGAGCAGCGTGACGACGACCGCGAGGGAGCCGAGGTAGAACACGAGCACCCGCCACACCACCGAGTTCACCGCTTTGCGCACCGCGTTCGCCGGGTCCTGGGACTCTCCTGCGGCGATCGTGGCGATCTCCGCGCCGATGAACGAGAACGCCACCACGGGGACCGCGCTCAACACGACGAGCGGGCCGTGCGGGAAGAGGCCGCCGTGCCCGAGCAGGTTGCTCGTGCCCGGGGCCCGCAGCCCCGGGATCAGCCCCGCGACCGCGAGCACGCCGACCACGAGGAACAGGGCGATCGCGACGACCTTGATCAACGCGAACCAGAACTCGAACTCGCCGTAGTTGCGCACGGACAGCACGTTCGTCGTCGTGAGCACCGCCATGAGCAGCAACGCCCAGATCCACTGCCTGCTGTCGTCCCACCCGGCCCAGCGGTTGATCGTGATCGCTCCCGCGGCGGCCTCGACCGGCAGCACCAAAATCCAGAACGCCGCGTAGAGCCAGCCAACGGAGAAGCCCGCCCACCGCCCGATGGCGCGGTCCGCGTACGCCGAGAAGGACCCGGTCTCCGGGCTCGCCGCCGACATCTCCCCGAGCATCCGCATCACCAGCACCACGACCAGTCCGGCGAGCGCGTAGGAGAGCAGGACTCCTGGTCCGACATCGTGGATGGTCTTGCCCGATCCGACGAACAACCCCGCGCCGATCACACCCCCGATCGCGATCATGGAGAGATGCCGCTGACGCAGGCCCGGGCGGAGCCCCTCGCGGGCCTCGGGTTCACTGGTGTCGAGCTCGGTCATCGGCAGCGCCTCCTCTTGTGCGGTGTTTCACACCCTAACCCCTGCTCCCGCGTCCCGCCGAGTTCTGCCGAACGAATCGGACGGCGGGCTTGTCAGGCCGCGACGATAACGTGTGGCGCACACGTCGTACGTCAATCTTGACGTACGACAAAAATGTCGTACGACAGAATTGACGTACGACAGAGATGTTGTACAATGAGCGCATGGGGCTTTCTCGCCAACTGCGCCCGATGCCGCTGGTCATCGGTGGCATCGTCGCGCTGGGGGACATCGTCGGCCGAGAACGGGAAGTCCACGAGATCGTCTCCTCTGTCCCCACTGGCGGCGTCATCCTCGTCGGCGACCGCAGGCACGGCAAGACCTCGCTGACGCGACTGGCCCACGAGGCCGTCCGAGCCGCCGGGCATCACGCGGTCCAGCTCTCCGCCGAGCGGGACTCCTACGAGAACTTCGCCCGGGCGCTCGCGGACGCGCTCGGACAACTCAGCTCCGCAGCGGCCCGCGAGGCCAAGCGCTGGCGGCTCACCCTGAACGCAGGCCCCATGAAAGCCGAGCGCTCCCCCGCCCCGGAGAGCGACCTCGACGAGCTGATCCGCGCGGCGATCCCGCGAGACAAGAGCAAGGCCCTCGTCCTCTTCATCGACGAGATCACCGTGCTCGCGCGAAACCTCGAGCGCAAAGAACGAGGGTCCGGCGAGGCGTTCCTGCACCTGCTCCGCAGGCTCCGCCAAGAGCACCCCGGCCGCCTCGCCACCGTGCTCTCCGGCTCGATCGGCTTCCACCACGTCTCCGACGAGGCCCTCACCACGGTCAACGACATCCCGAAACTGCTTGTCGGCCCCATCTCCGAAGAAGACGCGACCTGGCTGGCCGGGTGCCTCTTGCTCGGCGAGCGTGTCCCGGCCGGGGAGGGCGTGGCCGAAGCTGTTGCGGCAGCCGCCGAGCGCATTCCGTATTACGTGCAGCTCTTGGTGAAGGCCGCACGCGACGACGCGGCGGCCATGCGGTCCCCGGTCACCGTCCACGAGATCCCGCAGCTGCTCGAAAATGCGATCACCAATACGTCCGACCCGTGGAATCTGCGACACTACCGGGACCGAATCCCGGAGTACTACCGAGCCGACGCGGGCTTGGTCCGCGCGCTGCTCGACGTGTACGCGAACAGCGTCCCCGCGCTCGACATCGACGAAACCCGCAGACTGCTGTCGTCGACGAGCGATCACATGGCGGACCGGGACCAGCTGGTCGCACTGGTCGAGCGGCTCGAACAAGACCACTACCTGCGCCGACAGGGCAGCGCCGACCGGTTCGCGTCCGAGCTTCTGCGCCGCTCGTGGGTGGCGATGCGCCGATGAGCCCAGAGGACCTGATGAACTTGTCCGCCTATTTCTCGGCAGCTATGTCCACAAAGGAACAGTTCGAGCAGTTGGACCGGACCACCGTGGGAAGCAGCAACGAGCTCATCGGACGGCTGGCAGAACGGATCGTCCAGGCGAGCGGCACCGGGGCGCGTCCGCACACCCTTGTGATCGGGCCATACGGATCAGGAAAGACGCACGCGCTCAAACTCGCCCAGCACCGGGCGCTCCGCTCGTTTCAGACGACGGAGCAAATCCTGCTCGCATGGGTGGACGAGAACACCCTAGGCATCGGGTCTTACGCCGACCTGCTGGTCGAAATCATTCGCAGCACGGGGATTTCGATCATCCAAGAACGCGCCGTCGAGCTCCGCGCCGAGGCGGACACATCCGGCCTCGAACGTCTCTTCCTCGACCAATGCCAGGGCCGCATGGCACTGCTCGTGGTCGAACAGCTCGACGAGATCTTCAAGCGCATCGGCGTCGAGGGGCAGTCCGCGCTGCGCGGCCTGGTCGAGTCGCAGAAATCCATCCTGCTTTTCGCGTCGGCCCGGCATTTGTTCCCCGGCGTCGCGAACCGCGACTACCCCTGGTACGGATCTTTCGACGTGGAGCGGGTCGCCGAGCTCACCGAGCTTGAGGCGGAAGAGCTCGTGAAGAAACTCGCGCCGCAATTCGCGCCGCAAAAATCAAAACTCGCCGGATTCGCCGCGAGAAAAATCTGGATTCATCACCAGATGCTCGGCGGTTCCCCTCGAGTGTGGCAGCTCTTCGCCGCAGAACTCAAAGGAAAGACCGATCTCGATTTCACGTGGGCGTTCATGCGCGTGGTCGACCGCCTCACCCCCTATTACACGCAACGCCTGCAGCAGCTTTCCCCTGCCGAACAACGCCTGCTGGTCGAACTCAGGCCCAACAAGCTCAAAAGCACCCCGTATCGCGTCACCGACCTCGCGAAAGCCGCGGGGATGAGCGTCTCCTCTGCGGCCTCCCTCCTCGGACGACTCGCTCGTTCAGGATGGGTTCGGGCACAAAAAGACCCAAACGGAGACCGTCGCGCCAGTTGGTACACGCTCGCCGACCAAGCGCTCGCCGCATGGATCGCTATGGTCTATTGGAACAGCAGGCCTCACAAAACACCTGCCGGGCTTCGCGCTGCCGCAGAGGACCAGCACTAGCGGCAAACTGGGGGTTGGCAAGGCCCGAATCGCCTCAAGCGGCCGCCCAGACCGCGTCCGGAGCGTACTCCGAGATGAAGTCCCTCGCCGCCGCGACATCGGCGAAGGCGTTGAAGCCGAACCCGAACACGCGGCCCTTCGTCTCGGTGCCGAAGCTGACCACGCCGACGAGCACATCCGACCCGTCCGGGCCCTTCACGACCAGCGGGCCGCCGCTGTCGCCGAATCCGACCTGGACCGACAGCTCCGGGAGGACTGTGGTCTGCGCGCACACGGCTCCGATGTACTTGACCTCGACGAAGGTCTGATCGTTGCAGTCTTTGTTCGAGATGAGCGTCAAACGGCCCCGCAGCAGATCGTCCGAGATGTCCCCGACCGGGGTGAGGCCATGGCCGTACACCCGTGCCTTCGCGCCCGGATCGGGCAGCGCGGACGTCAAGGGGATGGTCCTCGGGTCGCCGAACGGGCGGTCCAGCACCAAGACCGCGAGGTCGTGCCGGGCCGCGGCCCGGGAGGGGTCGTGCGGCTCGACGGGCGAGGGAAGCAGGTGGAAGTCGGGGTCCACGAACACGGCCGCGACCCGCCTGACTTCTTTTTCCGACGTGTTGAGCTCGTGGTTGGCCTGGAGCACCTCGACCGAGCGGGCGCTCATCGGGCGCGGCGAGACTGCGGGGTCGACGCTGAACGAGTCCGGGGCGACCGCGCAATGCGCGGCGGTGAGCACCTTGTCCGGCGCGATGAGCACCCCGCCGCATTTGAGCCGCTCGGTCGCGGGAGTCCCCTCGTTCGTCGGCACGGCGAGCGCCACCACCCAGGGGGCCTCGTCGGGATCGGACACCACGTCGCCATTCGACATCGACAGGGCCTGGGACTGGTTCAAAAGCACCGCGACGAGGGCAAGCGCCATCGAGTACGCGAGCGTGCGCACGATGGGCGCAGTCCGGTGCATAAAATCACTGTAACCGATGCAGACTGCCGTATGCAGGATAATTGCGGTTATGGCGAAGTCTGGCTCGGAAACGGCGCCGTCCCCGTTCGTCAAACGCAACCGCGCGGCTCCGCCCGGTTTTTTCGCGTGCGAGGCCGCAGGTTTGCGCTGGCTCGCATCGGCGCCGTCCGGCGTCCCGTGCGTGCCGGTGCTCGATGTGACAGACCACTCGCTGGTCCTGGTCCGGCTCGACTCCGTCCCGCCGAGCGCCGCAGCCGCGCGCGAGTTCGGGCGCAGGCTGGCGCGCACCCACCAAGCGGGCGCCCGAGGATTCGGCGCGGGCCCCGACGGTTGGGACGAGGACGGCTGGTTCGGCCCGCTGGACTCGCCGATGCCCGTCCCGTTGCGCAGCAGGGCGAGCTGGGGCGAGTATTACGCGCACGACCGCCTCGGGCCCATGGCCGAGCGGGCGGGCCGGGCGTTCTCGGAAGAGCACCACGCGATGCTGAAGGAGCTCGTGCGCCGATGCTCGGCCGGCGATTTCGACGACGCAGAGCCGCCGAGCCGGATCCATGGGGACCTGTGGAGCGGGAACGTCATGTGGACGGCCGAGGGGGCGGTGCTCATCGACCCCGCAGCCCACGGCGGGCACCGGGAGACCGACCTCGCGTATCTGAGCCTCTTCGGCACCCCGCTCTTCGAAGAGATCGTCGCGGGCTACCAGGAGGAGCATCCGCTGCGCCCCGGTTGGCGCGAGCGCCAGTGCCTGCACCAGACGTTCATGCTCCTCGTCCACGTGGTGCTGTTCGGCCGGTCCTACGTGCCGCCGACCATGGCCGCCGTCGAGCGCTCGCTCGCGCTCGCTTGACCCTCAGCTGGCGCCTGTACCCCGGCGAGCCGTGCCTTCCATTGCTCGCGGACCTGCTCCGGGGTCGGCGCGGTCGCAAGGCTCACGGCGACGAACACGACGGCGGAGCAGGCCAACCCGACGTAGACCGGGGTGATCGCTTCCGGGTCCCAGGTCCGCAGCAGCTCGCACACCGCCCCGGCACAGCCCGCGCCCATGGCGGCCAAAGCGCCGAAGCCCGTGGCCCGTTTCCAGAGAAAACCGCCGAAGACCGGGACGATCAAGGCGCTCACGACGATGGCGTAGCCGACGGAGAGCGCGGCGAGCACATTGTCGATGAAACAGGACAACAGCACATTGGCCAGGCCGAAGGCCAACACGTACCTGCGGTCCAGACGGACTTCCTCGGACCCAGCCTCGTCCGCGCCTGGCTTCTCCCGCCCGCGCCCGCGCAACAGCAGCGGGACGACGTCGCGGCGCGCGACAGTCGCCGCCGCGATGATCGAGCCCGACGAGGTGGACATCATCGCGGCCATCGCGCCCGCGAGCACGAGCGCGCTGAGCACAGGCGGCAAGAGCGAAACGGCGAGCTGCCCGTACACCTGTCCTGGTTTGAGCTCGGGGCGCACCAACGCGCCCGCGAGCCCGATGATCGCCACGGCGACCCCGTAGGCGAGGCAGTACAGCCCGCTCACCGCGCCCGCCCAACGGGCCACCGACGCAGAGCGGGCCGTCGCGGCTCGCTGCCATAGGTCCTGGGAGACGAGCGAGCCGACCGAGTACAGCACGAAGAAGGTGAGGATCTGCTCCCAGCCGATGGCGAACGGGTCGAACGCCCGGCCGTGGAACTTCTGTTGCGCCCCGGCGAGCCCTCCCGAAGCCGACAGCGCCGCGGGCAGCAGCAGGAAGAACACGGCCACCGTCTTCATCAGGAACTGCACCAGGTCCGTCACGCTGATCGACCACATGCCGCCGAGGACGCAGTAACCGACCACCACCGCGCCGCCGAGCAACGAGGACTGCACATGGCCGAGGCCGAAGAGCGCGGAGAACACCGTGGCGTAGGCGACCGTCGAGGTGACCGACACCAGGAAGGTGTGCACGACCATCACGACTCCCGACCAGCCCGCAGCCTCGATCCCGTAGCGGAGTTTGAGCATCTCGGCGATGGTGTAGATCTGCAGCCGCCGGATCTTGCCCGCGAGCAGCAAACTCACCCCTGCCGCGCCGAACCCGATCGCGACCACCATCCACATGCCCGACAAGCCGTGTTGGAACCCGAGGCCCACGCCGCCGACGGTGGAGCCGCCGCCGATCACCAAGGCCCCCATCGTGGCGCAGAACAAGGCCGGGCCGAGGCTGCGGCCCGCGAGGAGGAAGTCTGCCGAGCCCTTCGCCCGGCGCCGACCAGCCAGACCGATGCCCACCATGAACGCGAAATACACCGAGATAACGGCGACGTTGATGATCGTCGGACTCATTCGGCCAGCCTAAGGCCACCGAGCGCCCGTCGCGCGGCGGCGGTAGCCTAGCCGCATGACCGACAACGCTGACGGCACAGCACAAGAACCGGGCAGGGCCGGGGAGATCCGCCAAGCGAGGGAGATCGTTGGCCCCTTCGACGGCTTCAAGCGCCCCCGGTTCACCGAGCCGACCACCTTCGCCCGCCTCCCCCGCATCGACCAGGTGGAGCACGCGGATATCGCGATCCTCGGGGTGCCCTTCGACGGGGGGACGAGCTACCGCCCCGGCGCCCGGTTCGGCCCCGGCCATGTCCGGGCCTCCTCGAAGCTGATCCGGCAGTACCATCCGCCGCTCGACGTCTACCCGTTCCAAAACTGGCAGGTGGCCGACGCGGGCGACCTCGGGATCGGGCCGTACAGCATCGTCGACGCGCTCGCAGTGATCGAGGGGGCGGCCGACGAGCTGATCGCGGACGGGACAACGGTGCTCGCGATCGGCGGCGACCACACCATCGCCCTGCCGCTGCTGCGCTCCACCGTCAAGAAGCACGGACCGGTCGCGGTGCTGCACTTCGACGCGCACCTGGACACCTGGGACAGCTATTTCGGGGCGGACTACACCCACGGCACCCCGTTCCGGCGGGCGAGCGAGGAAGGCCTCATCGACCTCGAACGCTCGCTGCACGTCGGCATCCGAGGCTCGCTCGCCGGGCGCAAAGACCTCGAAGACGACGCGGTGCTGGGGTTCCAGATCATCCACACGGACGACTTCCAGACCACATCGGTCGCGCAGATCGTGGAGCGGATGCGCAAACGCCTCGGCGAGGGCCCGGTGTACGTCTCGATCGACATCGACGTGCTCGACCCCGCGCACGCCCCCGGCACCGGCACCCCGGAGGCGGGCGGGCTCACCACGAGGGAGCTGCAGCACGCGCTGCGCGGGCTCGTCGGCCTGCCCGTGGTCGGCGCGGACGTGGTCGAGGTCGCCCCGGCCTACGACCACGCCGAGATCACCGGGATCGCGGCCGCCCATGTCGTCTACGAGCTTTTGGCGCTTTTGACGAAAAACCAATTCGGCTGAGCCCGCGCGCGTTCGGAAGATCACAGTCCCGTCAGAAGGTTCCTCGATTGGGTCCCGCACGAGGTCGAAATGCTGTACGCTGAAGCGTCGACGCCGCCTTGGAAGGCGATGTCTAGCTGGACGTATTTTGGCTCACATAACGCAAAACCACCGAAGGGCACTATCGAGGGCGAAGACGCGCGGCGCGCGATGAGCAGCCTTCGCAGCGTGCTGGACCACCACCTGGAAGGAGGGCAGAACCATGACGGGCTTCGCCGATGACATCGACGAGCTTTCCGCCGAGGCCGGACACAGCGCTCTGCAGCTCTTCACCCACGCGAGCGGCGACAGCCTCGCGATCGGAGCGCCCGAAGCGGTGGCCAGGATCCTCGAATTCCTCAGCGCCAATCCGACCGAGTCGCCCTGTTTGGTGATCGACCTCGCGACGGTCCGCGAGCGCTATTGGCAGCTGGCGGGCGCCCTGCCGCGAGCGCGCATGTACTTCGCGGTGAAGGCGAACCCCGCCCCCGAGGTGGTCCGCGAGCTCGCGACCATCGGCTCCTCTTTCGACGTGGCGAGCGTTCCGGAGATCGAGCTGTGCCTCGCGGAGGGGGCCGACCCGCAGAACCTCTGCTACGGGAACACCGTCAAAAAGCCCGCCGACATCGCGCGGGCGCACGCGCTCGGCGTGCGGCTCTACACGACCGACAGCGAGGCGGACCTCGAAGCGCTGGCCGAGCACGCCCCCGGCTCCTCGGTCTTCTGCCGGATCCCCGCCACCGGCAACGGCGCGGTGTACTCGTTCGGGTCGAAGTTCGGCTGCTCGCCCGAACTCGCCGAGTCGCTGCTGCTGCGCGCGCGGACGCTCGGCCTGGTCCCCGCCGGGGTGTCGTTCCACGCAGGCTCGCAGCAGCTGGACCCGGACGCCTGGTCCGCAGGCGTCGAGCAGGCCGCGCTGATCGCCTCCCGCCTGGCCGCGCAAGGGGTGCGCCTGCCGCTGTTGAACATCGGCGGCGGCCTGCCCGGAAGCTACACGCAGGCCGTTCCCCCGCTGGAGGACTACGCGAGCGCGATCGTCGCGGCGGTGCGCGAGCATTTCGGGGCCGCCGGGCTCGACGAGCCCCAGCTGGTCCTCGAACCGGGGCGTTTCCTCGTCGCCGACGCCGGGCTGTTGCGCTCGGAGGTGGTCCTGGTCTCGCGCAAGTCCCCCTCGGACGAGCACCGCTGGGTCTATGTGGACGCGGGCCGGTACAACGGCTTGACGGAGACGGAGGGCGAATGCGTCGCGTACCTCCTCTCCTCGCCCGAGCACAGCGCCCCCAAGCACACCGGCCCAGAAGCCGAAAATGAGCACGGACCGGTCTATCTGGCCGGCCCCACCTGCGACGGAGACGATGTTCTCTACCAAAGGACGGTTTACAGGTTGCCGTCGGCGCTGCGCGCTGGCGATCACCTGGACTTCTTGAGTACCGGGGCCTACACGGCAAGCTACGCGTCGATCGCCTTCAACGGGTTCTCGCCGCTGAAGACGCTCTGCATCTGACCCGAACCTCGCACCCCGACCGCTTTTCCCGAGCGCAGTCGGCGTCCCAGGAACCCCAAGCCCACCGATCAACACCGTTTCGCGGTTGTGAACCGCATGGCACAAGCACCTTCCGAAGGGAGTGAAAAATGACCCAAGTATTGGAGTCGGCGCACGCAGTTGGAGCTTTCACCGGGCAACACATCATTGCCGAGGTGACAGGAGTCAAAGCCAAGCGCCTGAACGATGAAATGTTGCTGCGGGACATCATGGTCTCCGCCCTCGCCGAGGCGGGAGCCACCGTCCTCGACGTCACCTCGAAGCGGTTCGACCCGCAAGGCGTCACCGTCCTCGTCCTCCTCTCGGAGTCGCACGCCTCTCTGCACACCTACCCCGAGATCGGCTCGGCGTTCATGGACGTCTTCACCTGCGGGCATCGGGCCGACCCCGAGCACGCGGCGCGCCTGATCGCCGACCGGCTCAAGGCCCAGGTCCTGCAGCTGAAGACCATCCAGCGAGGGGTCCAGTGAGCGCCGCCGTGAGCGTTGGGCAGATCCACGAGCCGCTCGCGCCGGGCCTCACCAGGGTGTGGGAGCTCGAGAAGATCGTCTGGGAGGGCGACACGCCCTTCCAGCACGTCGTCATCGCGCAGACCGACCAGGGCGTGTCGCTCTTCTCCGACAACGACCGGCAGTCGACCGAGCTCAGCCAGCTCGTCTACCACGAGGCGCTCATGGTTCCCGCCCTGCTGCTCGCCGACCAGGTGCGCTCGGTGCTGGTCGTCGGGTCGAGCGAGGGCGTGGTCTGCCAGATGGCGGTCGCCGCGGGCGCGGCCCGCGTCGACCACGTCGACATCGACGAGCAGGCGGTCAAGCTGTGCGCGGAGCACCTCCCCTACGGCTACACCCTTGCGGAGCTGGGGCGCGCGGAGCGGGGCGATGGCCCGGTGAAGGTCCGCTACGAGGACGGCTGGCAGTTCCTGCGCGACGCGGCGGCGGGCACGGACCGCTACGACATCGTGCTCGTCGACCTGCCCGACGAGCGCCCGGACGACGCGGACGCCCAGATCAACCGGCTCTACGGCGCGGAGTTCCTCAGCATGTGCAAGGCCGTGCTCGCCCCTGGCGGCGTGGTGGTGAACCAGTCCGGCTGCCCGACCCTGTGGCGCAACGAGACGCTCAAGACCAGCTGGAGCCGGTTCAACGAGGTGTTCGCGACCGTCGCCTACTACGGCTCCGACGAGCACGAGTGGGCGTACCTCTTCGGACGCGCGGAGCAGGTCGAGAACCCGACCGAGCTGATGGTCTCGCGCCTGGCGGCGTGCGGCTACCGGCCTGTCTCCATCGACGCGGAGGCGCTGCGCTCCAACGCGACGCCGCCGTACCACGTGCGCCGAGAGGTCTAAGTGGCGAGGCGGGGGGGGGGGGGGGGGG
>NZ_JBOFQF010000026.1:0-119962 GCF_051660745.1 Segniliparus sp.
AGTCCCCCGCCGGGCGCAAGGCCTCGCTGCACAAGCCGAACCCGGACGGCGGCCCGAGCATCATCACCTCGCTCGTCCAGTACGGTCCCACGACCGAGCAGGTCCTCAACACCTGCGGCCAGTTCTGAGCATGTCTCGACCGAGCGCGGCGCGCTGGCCCCTCGCGGGCGTCCTTGTGGCGCTCGCGGCGGTCAGCGCGCCCCTCGCCTCGGCGGATCCGGGCGATCCGCCGCATCCGGTGCCCTCGTGGTACCCCAATCCCGGCCCGCTCGAGTCCGCGCCGTGCACCGCCGACCAGGTCTTGGACGCGGTCCAAGAGGTCACTCCCGATGTCTGGGCCAAGCTCAACGCCAGCGACGCGCGCGAGGGCAAATCGATGATCCAAGCGCGCAACTGGCTGCTGGGCTACCTGAAGAACCAGCCGGGGAACCGGCGGATCAACTCCAAAGCGCCCAACGCCCACGAATACCGGCCGTACTGGATCAACGACGTCGGCGGCCGGATGGACGCGGTCGTCGCCGCGTGCGGCAAATTCCCCCCTGGCGGCAGACAGCGCTAGCTCGGGCGGCCCTGCACCGACCTCGCCCTCGGCTGCATAATCCGATCCTTGGGCTTGTGAGCTTTTCGGCGCCGCGCGTCAATTTTTCCGCCGTTTCCTTGTCACTACGACGACGGCATGCGGACATTCTCCGGACGTACCTTGGCTGGATATCGTCCACCGCCAGCGCCACCGGAGAGCCCCATGCCACCGTTTGTTTCTCGACGTCTCTCCAGCGTCGTGCTCGCAGTCTGTGCCGCCGCAGGCGGACTCGCCCCGACGGCGGCGGCCGACCCCGTCCCCGCGACGACCCCGACGCAGGACCCGTCGAACTCGGCGAAGCACACCTCCCAGGCCATCGACCTCACGTTCTTCCGCAAGACCCCGTGCAACGCGGATCAAATTCTCGACGCGATTCAAAAGGTCGCCCCCGACCAATGGGCGCTGATCAAGAAGGAGCCGAACGGGTCCCGCAAACAGAAGTGGGTCCGCAACTGGCTCGTCATGATCATCGGGTCCGTCGGCGCCCGTCCCGGCATCCTCGACGTCGACGAAATCGACAATCTCTTCGGCGAATCGTTCTGGAAGCAGATAACTCCGTACCAGGACCAGATCGCGGAGGTGTGCAGCGGCGGCGATCTGCGCCCGGCGGACAAGACCGGCCCGAAGGGCAAGAAGGCTCCGAAATTCGATCCCGACTACAGCTCGGGCCCGCCCGCGACCGTCCACTAGGGCCCCCCGCAGAGGCGCCGGACGCTCTTTCTCGTAACCCGATGTTTTCAAACATCGGGTGAACGAAAAGCGGCTTCCTGATACACTCGTAGCCCTGAGCTGCTCGAAAGCCAGCTCAGGGAGCTGCGAATCAGGAGTGGTCATGCCAAGGTTGTCTTCCGCCCGCCGGAGCGCCGGTCTCGCGTTCGCCGGACTTGCCGTGCTGACCATGGGCTCCAGCCCGAACGCCGCCGCGGACGACAACGCGATCGGCCTCGATTTCTTCAAGAACACCAAATGCTCCGCGTGGCAGATCTACCACGCGATGGAGCGGGTGGCGCCCGAGGAGATCGCGAAGATCAAGTCCGGACCGGTTGGCAGCCGCAGGCAGAAATGGCTGTTGAACTGGCTCATCCGCACCCGTGAGGCCACCGACGCGGGCTCGGTCATCCCCGCGTACGAGAACAGCACCGGCGGCATGTTCGGCGACATCGACTGGCGCACCCGGTTCCTGCCCTACGAGCAGCAGATCTCCGAGGACTGCTCGAAAGAGAACGGCTGACCGGCCCAGCAGCGCGTCCCATTCCTCAGGCGTACTCGCGCTGAGGACGCCTCTATGTCTCACCTCTTGCCGCCACGAGCATGCGCGTCGAAGCACCATCGCAAAGCCCTCGCTGATCCAGATGGATGCATCGCAAGGCCGCAGGCGACGACGCGTACGTGCTAGCGAGGAACGAGCGGGGTACGCGAGGAGCCGAGAACGCCGCGAGGCGCCATCTGGGCAGTGAGCACTACGAAAGGCGGGAGCGGAGGGCCTGAAGCTCTTCCCCGAGCCCCTTCGGGAGCCGGTCGCCGATGAACTCGAACCACTGCTCGATGCCGGGGACCTCGGCCTGCCACTCCTCGGCGCGGACCGCGATCGCCTCTTCGACATCGGCGCGGTCGGCTTCGAGCCCGGCGAGGTCGAGCTCTTCGAACTTCGGCGCGACACCGATGGGGGTCTCGACGCCCTGCGCTTTGCCTTGGACCCGCTCGGCGATCCATTTGAGCACACGGGAGTTCTCGCCGAAGCCCGGCCACAGGAACCTGCCGTCGTCGCCGCGGCGGAACCAGTTCACATAGAAGATCTTCGGCAGCTTCGACTCGTCGGCCTTCTCGCCGACCTCGATCCAATGCTGCAGGTAGTCGCCGATGTGGTAGCCCATGAACGGCAGCATGGCCATGGGGTCGCGCCGGATCGCGCCGACCTCGCCCTCGGCCGCGGCGGTCTGCTCCGAGGAGAGCGTGCTCGCGAGGAACACGCCCTGGCGCCAGCCGAAGGACTGGGACACCAGCGGGACCGTGGTCTTGCGCCTGCCGCCGAAAAGGATCGCTGAGAGCGGCACGCCCTTCGGGTCCTGCCACTCGGGCGCGACGGTCGGGCACTGCTCGATCGGGGCGCAGTAGCGGGAGTTCGGGTGGGCCGCCCTGGTCTTGGACTCGGGGGTCCAGTCGTTGCCCTCCCAGTCGGTCAGATGCGCGGGCTTGCCGCCCATGCCTTCCCACCAGATGTCGCCGTCGTCGGTGAGCGCGACGTTGGTGAAGATCGAGTTGCCCCCGGCGAACGTCGTCATCGCGTTCGGGTTCGAGCTCTCGCCGGTGCCGGGCGCGACGCCGAAGAACCCCGCCTCGGGGTTGGTCGCGTACAGCCGCCCGTCCTCGCCGAAGCGGATCCACGCGATGTCGTCGCCGATGGTCTCCGCCTTCCAGCCGGGGATGGTGGGCTGGATCATCGCCAGGTTGGTCTTGCCGCAGGCGCTGGGGAAGGCCGCCGCGATGTAGAAGACCTCGCCCTCGGGGGAGGTGAGCTTCAAGATCAGCATGTGCTCGGCGAGCCAGCCCTCGTCCCGGCCCATGACCGAGGCGATGCGCAGCGAGTAGCATTTCTTGCCCAAGAGTGCGTTCCCGCCGTAGCCGGAGCCGTAGCTCCAGATCTCACGGGTCTCGGGGAAGTGGGTGATGTATTTGGTGCTGTTGCACGGCCACGGCACGTCGGCCTCGCCGGGGGCGAGCGGCGCGCCGACCGAGTGCAGCCCCTTCACGTAGCTCCCGTCCTTGCCGAGCAGCTCCCACACCGGGACACCCATGCGGCTCATGATCCGCATGGACAGCACCACGTACTCGGAGTCGGTGAGCTCGACGCCGAGCTTGGGCTCGGGGGCGTCCAGCGGGCCCATGCAGTACGCGATCACGTACATGGTGCGCCCGCGCATGCTGCCCTTGTACAGCCCGGTCAGCGTTTCCCGCATCTCTTTGGGCGCCACCCAGTTGTTGGTCGGCCCGGCGTCCGCCTCGTCCTCGGAGCAGATGAACGTGCGCGACTCGACCCTGGCCACGTCTGCGGCGGCCGAGCGGGCGAGGAACGAGTTCGGCTTGCGCTCGGGGTTCAGCCGGACGAAGGAGCCCGCCGCGACGAGCTTCTCCGCGAGGCGGTCCCATTCGGCTTCGCTGCCGTCGACGAAGACGACGTCGTCGGGAGTGGTGAGCTCGGCGACCTCGCGGACCCAGGAGAGCACCTCTTGGTGCTGGGTCGGGGCTTGCTCCAAGATCTTTTCGAGGACGGGCTGGCTGAAGCCCTGCTGCGTCGACGCGGCCTCGGCGATGTTCTGGCTCAAGAGTTCCGACCCTTCCTGGATTTTTTCGTCAGAGCAGTTGCCCGCTGTCCATCATCTCCCAATGCCTGTGCACGCCTTGGCGGTCGCCGGTCGGCTGGGCGGCAGAAGCCGCGTCAGCCGCGAAATGCCAACGCTCGTAGTGGCCCTCATGGTCCACCCGGTACGCGTAGTCGGCGACGCCGTCGTGGTCGACATCGGTGTACACCGTGATGTCGTGATCAGTGGCAACGGTGCACGTGTCCATTATCCCGTCCCCGTTCGCGGACACCGTCGGGGGGCCGAGGTCGACCATGCTCGTCCCCTGCTCTGCCCACATGTGCCCATTGCCCCCATGCCCGTCCGCAATGCCCTCCGGGGCAGAGGGCAGCCCCGTGAAGGCGGAGAAGAATTCATCGGCCATCCTCAAACTCTATCCCCTCGCAGCGAGCGCGGCAACCGCAGGCGGCGCTTCCCGCCCGAGATCTCGCTAACCGTGTTGATCTGCGGCGTTCGCGAGCGCCACGAGGCCTTTGCGGATCGTGAAGATCTCCGACCGCTCGCGCTCGCGCTGCGAGCGCAACCGGGTCAGCCGCGTGGCGATGTCCTTCGCGGTCTGCTCGAGCTCGTCCATCCGTTGCTCGCTCCGCAGCCGCTGCCGCACGAAAAGGTCGTCGAGGACTTGTGTGAGTTCGGTCTCCGCGTGGAGCAGGCCCGCGGTGATCATCTGCTCCAACTGGCCCCGGCGGTAGGCCACGGCTTCCGTGACCCAGGCCACGGCCATCTGCCTGCCCGACGAGAGCCTGCGGATGGAGACGACGGCCATCGCAATCGCGAGGCCGAGCACCGCGACGAGCGGCACGCTCCACGCCGCGAGCCCCGGCACCCGCTGGAACGGCAGCACGGCGATCCGCCCGAGGCCGACGCCCGCCGAGACGCCCAGGAGGACGACGACGAAGTCCTCGATGCCCCAGGAGCCGAACTTCGGCGGGTCGAGATGCTCCTGCGGGCGCAGCTCGGGCTGCGCGAAGAGCGAGATGGCGCGCAGGTCCGGGCGGCCGAGGACCGCCGAGCTGATCGCCGCGATCCGCCCCTGGCACGACATGGTCACCCGCTGGTCGAGCTCGAGGATTTTCGGCTTGACGACCTCGATGAGGTTTTTCAGCTCGCGCCCGGACGCTTTGGACGCGCGCTCGCGGACCTGCGCCGACGTGGACCGGGCCATGGAGTTGAGCTCGACCGCGAGGTCGACCCGCGCCAGCTGCAGCTGGCTGCGCAGCATGTCGCGGCTCTCGGTCCGGCTCGCGTCCTGGTTGCGGTGCTCTTGGGTCCGCTCGCGCAGCACCCTGCGGTGCTCCGCCGAGAGCGCCTCCTCGGGGGCGGGGTCCTGCGAGCGCATCCCGGCCTCGGAGAGCTGCCCGTCGAGGTAGCGCAGCCAGTTTTGATACGTCCGCGTCTCAGCGGGCACGCTCTCGATCCGGCGCAGGTCGGCGGCCAGCTCGCGCAGGCCGGAGGCCGCGCTCCACTGCCGCACCTGCAGCGGGTCGTGCGCGTTCATCGCCAGATGGTGCAACCGCGCGGAGACCGGGTGCAGCCGGGCGGAGGCGAACCGGGGGCCGAGGCCTTCGAGCGCTTGCGCGTCCCTGGCCTGCGTCCCGCGCCAGTTCTCGTACGCGTCGATCTTCGTGACCGCGAACGCGATGTGGTGCACCCGCCCAGCGACGGCCCGCACCACGGCAAGGTCCGTCTTGTCGACCGGCGCCCCCGCGTCGAGTACGACCAGCGCCGCTTTCGCCCCGATCAACGCGAACGCCGCGAGGTCCGCCTCGTTGACCTCGCGCACGTCGATGCCGGGGGCCTCCTCCGCCAACGCCGCGATGAGCTCGCTCTTCCCGCTGCCCGCCGCGCCGACGACCGCGATCGGCCCCGTCGCGGGCGTCGCGGCGTCCAGCACGAGGTCCGGCTGGAGCCTGCGCAAGATGGAGCGGGCCCGCACAGGCCAGTCCTCCTGAGCGCCGTCCCGGCTCACGCTCATGCCGGATGACCAGGTCGTGAGCGCTCCGCCCACGACCGGAGAAAACCGACGTGCAAGTCCCATGCGAGGCCCGCCGCCCTCGGATCCGACGAACGCGTCCCGAGCTCGCGGAATCGGACCGCCCGGTCCAACGCCGCGCGCGGATCGGCGGACGGGCCCGCGCCGTCCCCCAGTTCGTCCTGGCCGAGCACGCCGCTGCCGAGGGCCGCGTCCATGCGCAGCCGCGCGACCGGGGCGCCCGCCAGCATCGTCTCGATCTCGTCCCGCAGCACCCCGAGCGCGGCGGCCTGCTCCAGCTTGGCCAGGAACTCGCTGATCCGGCGGGCCCTGGCCTTGACCGCAAGCCCCTGCAGGCTCGGGATGAACGCGCCGAACCCGCTGAGCTCCCGCAGCAGGTCGGTCAGCACCTCCGGATCGCGGTACGCCTCCACATGCAGCGCGCCGAACGCGCAGTACAGCCCGTAGATCCCGATCTCGCGCAGCAGGCGCTCGCGCTCGGCGGTCCCGACCGGCGAGCCGCGCCCCGCTTCGAGGAACAGCTCCGCAGACGGCGGCATCGTCTCCTCCGCGTCCGCGATGGCCTGGAGCCAGCCGTACGTGACCGCGTCCACCGACGCGTTCGCGAGCAGGGCGACGGCGGGGAAGACCGGATACCCCAGCTCCCTCGTCGACCGCGCGGCCGCTTCGCCCGCCTGGTCCCACAGCCCGGAGTCGCCGGGGGTCGAGATGGTGTCGCATTTGTTGAGCAAGCCGCAGGCCATCGTGTTGTCCACAGCTTTGCTGGCGTCCTTGTCCGCGCTCCGCGCGGCGGCGGCCAGCACATGCAGGACGATCTCGGGCGGCTCCTGGCTCTGTTCGAGGTCGCACTCGACGAACGCCAGCTCGCCCTCCAACGGCGGGGCGAGGACCTGGACGACCTTCGACTTCCCCACCCCCTCTCGGCCTTTCACCGCGACCCGGATCGGAGCGGAGAGCACCTTGCCCAGCTCGTCCGCCGCCGCGAGTGCCCGTGGGCCGGACCGCTCGGCCGCCGCCCGCAGCGACGACACCAGGGCATTGGCCTCCCCGCGCGAAGACCAGCGATACGCCCCCCAGGTCCCCTGTCCGCCCCCACCGATGTCGCGAGGGCCTGCAGAACGCTCCCCATGGCCTCCCATGTCCGGGAGTCCGTTCGTCATCGCCGCTCCTAATTCCACGCATGCGGCGCTCCCAACCCCAGGCGCGCTGCACATGCCTGACGGGCACTCTAGCAAAAGTCAGAGCGCGCCACGGCGCACGACCCTCTCCGGAGGTTTCGCCACGAGGGCCAACGCAACGCCTCCGACCTGGGGAGGCGTTGCTTCGTGAAGAAACCTCCCGGATCCGGCACACTGGTAGGCCTATGACCGCACAGACTCCCCGCCGCCCCGTCGCCGTCACCGTCGGCCGCCGGGGCACGCTCTCCCCCGCCCTGCAGGACGTGTGGGACCGGCTGTGGCCGCAGCTCGGCCACCGAATTGTGGAGGGCGACCCCGAAGGGACGCTCCCCGACCTCGCGCAGTGGTTCGGCCGCGAGGCGCCGCTCGTCCTCGACATCGGCTTCGGCAACGGGGCGGCCACCTTGTCCCTGGCCGAGCAGCTCCCCGACCACAATGTGATCGGCGTCGAGCGCTACAAGCCCGGACTCGCCCAACTGCTCCAAAGCCTCGGCGAGCGGGGCGTCGCGAACGTCCGGCTGCTGCGCACCGACGCGACCGGCCTGCTCGACCGGCTCGCCCCCGGCTCCGTCGCCATGGTCCGCGTGCTTTTTCCCGACCCGTGGCCGAAAACGAGGCACCACAAACGCCGTCTCGTGAACCTGTGGACCGTCTCCCAAATCGCCGAACGCCTCTGTGTCGGCGGTGTCCTGCACGTCGCGACCGACGACGCGAACTATGCTGAGGCGATAGCTGGCAGCCTTGCCGACGAGCCGCGCCTTGTCGCTTTGCCAGCGGAGCGCTCCGTTCCGAGCCGTCCGACCACGGCGTTCGAGGCGCGAGCGCAGCGGGCTGGCCGCTCGGTGACCGAGTTCGTCGTCAGCAAGCGAACCACGGGCTCTGGACACGAGCCCGGAAACGATTGAGGAGCACACAGACTTGTTCGGAGCCATCGGAGCCTTTGTCTATAGGGCACGTATTCCGGTCATCGTCGTGATGGCCGCGATTTTCGTCGCGCTGGGGATCTACGGGATCGACCTGCCCAAACACCTCACCCAGGGGGGTTGGTACGCCGACGACAGCGAGTCCGTCCGGGCCTCGCAGCTCGCCGACGAGAAGTTCGGCAAGGACACCAAGTCCGACGTCATCCTCTTCATCAGCGCCACCGACGAGGGCGGGAGCGTGGAGAACCCGGCGATCGCCGACGCGGTGTTCAACCAGCTGGAGAAGATCAAGCACGACCACGCCGACATGACGGTCGACGTCTTCAGCCTGTGGGGGGTCTGGAACCACGCCGCGCCCCAGACCTGGCCGCAGCCGACGGCGGACGGCCACGCCCCCGCCGCGATCCCGATCGTCAAATCGAGGCTGGAGAGCCCCGACGGCAAGCACACCTTCGTGAGCATCGGTGTCGCGGGCAAGGACGACACCGAGCGGGTCAACAACTACCGCGCGGTGAAAGACGCGTTCAACTTCTCTGTGCCCGGCGCGAAGGTCGAGGTGACCGGCCTGCTCTCGGTCACCGACGCGATCAACGAGACGATGGGCAAAGACGTCTTCCGGATGGAGATCCTCGCCGTCCCCCTCACCGCGCTGATCATGTTCTTCGTCTTCGGCGGCGTGGTGGCCGCGGCCCTGCCCGCCATCGTCGGCGGGCTCGCCATCCTCGGCGGCTACGGCCTCATGAAGATCCTCTCGGAGCTCACCGACGTGAGCGCGTTCGCGCAGCCGGTGGTGAGCCTGGTCGGCCTCGGCATCGCGGTGGACTACGGCCTGTTCATCGTGAGCCGCTTCCGCGAAGAGCTCGCCGAGGGCTACCCCACCGAGGTCGCGGTGCGCCGCACGGTGCAATCGGCGGGGCGCACCGTGGTCTACTCGGCGCTCTTGGTGGTCGTCTCCATCGCCTGCGTGCTGCTCTTCCCGCAGGGCTTCCTGCGGTCGGTGGCATACGCCTGCGGCGTCTCGATCACGTTCGCGGCCTTCATCTCGCTGACCGTCCTCCCCGCGATGCTGGCCGTCCTCGGGCCGCGCGTCGACGCGCTCAGCCTCGACACGATCCTGCGCTTCTTGCGCCTGAAGTTCATCGCCGACCTGCCGATCATGCGCTACTTCAAGCGCACCCGCAGCCGCGAGCAGGTGATGGACAGCTTCTGGGGCAAATTGTCCGCGTGGGTGATGAACCACCCGGTCAAGCTCATCATCCCGGTCGTCGCGGTCCTCGTCCTGCTCATCATCCCCGCGCTCAACATCCAGTTCGCGGGCATCAGCGAGAAGTACCTGCCGCCGGACAACGCCACCCGCCTCGGCCTGCAGCACTTCGAGGAGACCTTCCCGAAGGAGCGCACCGAGACGCTGAAGCTCATGGTCCTCGGCGGCGATCCGCAGCAGCTGGGCGACATCGCGAGCCAGGCGAACGCGATCCCCGGCTTCACCGGGCACTTCGCCTTCCCCGACGCCGCGCACCCGGACCCGACGCACCTGACCGACGGCGTCGCCGTCGCCGAGAACGGGCTCATCGACCGGGGCACGGCGGGCGAGGCCGTGCACCGGCTCCGGGAGATCAAGGCCCCGGCAGGCACCACGCTCTGGGTGTACGGCGCCCCCGCGCTCGAGCAGGACAGCATCGACGCGGTCTTCGACGGCTTCCCGCTGATGAGCGTGCTGCTCGTCATCATCACCACGATCATGATGTTCCTGGCCTTCGGCTCCGTGGTGCTGCCGATCAAGGCGGTCATCCTGTCGGTGCTCTCGCTCGGCAGCACGCTCGGCGTGCTCACCTGGATCTTCCAGGAGGGCCACGGCTCCGGCCTGCTGAACTTCACCCCGTATCCGCTGATGGCCGTGGTGCTCGCCCTGCTCGTCGCCCTCGTGTACGGCCTGTCCTCGGACTACGAGGTCTTCCTCCTCGCGAGGACGGTCGAGGCCAGGGGCCGGGGCCTGTCCACCGAAGAGGCGACGTGCGAAGGCGCGGCGAGCGGCGGCCGGATCGTCACGGCGGCTGCCCTCGTGCTGCTGGTGGTGGCCTCGGCGTTCGGCTTCTCGGACCTGGTGATGATGAAGTACCTCGCCTTCGGCCTCATCGCGGCGCTGCTCATCGACGTCACCGCCGTGCGAATGATCCTCGTCCCGGCCACCATGAAGCTGCTCGGCGACGAGAACTGGTGGGCCCCGAAGTGGATGCACAGGCTCCAGGAGCGCCTCGGCCTCGGCGAGATCGAGCTGCCGGACGAGCGGCACCTCATCCCCGCCGCCGCAGGCGGCTCCGCGCCCGCCCCGCCCGTCGTGCACACCCAGCGCCCGCAGGGCTGGGAGGGCTCCGCCGAGCAGCAGCAGCAGCCGGTTCCGGGCCAGTCCCCCGAGACGGACCAGTTCGCCAAGTTCGGCGACGGCGCCCCGACCCAGCCGATCTATGTCATCGACGACGAGGGGCCCATCGACCAGCAGGAGTACTGGTCGACGCACGACGTGCCCCCCGCGCCGTCGCGGCGGGCAGAGCCCGCGCCGCAGCAGTTGGCCGCATGGGGCGCGCAGCCGCAGGAAGCCCCCCCGTCCGCCTGGACCGCTCCTGCGCCGAGCGCTCCGGCTCCCGCATGGGACACGGCGGCTCCGGGCGATTCTCCCCCACCCGCGTGGGACACGGCTCCGGGCGACTACACCTCGCAACGTGAGGCCAAGCAGAAGGCCCAGGCCTACCAAGAGGCCGCCGTGGAGGCCCTGCGGGCGGGCAGCGCCCCCGCGCCGCAGCCGGAGCCGGTCGAGCAGCCCCAGGCGTACCGGGAGGCCGCTGTGGAGGCCCCGCGGGCGGCGAGCCCGGACGAGCCGGAGCAATCCGCCCCCGAGCCGGGCGAGCACCAGCCCCAGTCGCCGGACGAGGAAGACTCGCGCTTCATCTCCGCAGGCAAGCACCACCCCGGCGCCCCCGGCACGCTGAGCCCCTGGGACCTCCTGCGCAAAGCCAGGGGTAACGACTAGTCCCGGCAACCCCTTCGGGGAGCAAACGAAGAGGGCCGATGCGAATTCGCATCGGCCCTCTTCGTTTCATGTTCATTTTTGTTGCGGCGAGGAGCCGGCCCCCGAAAGCGTGGCCCTGCGAAGAGCCGCGCGGCGGCGCATACGTTAATATGTTGCCGGCAACATAAACTATCGAGGGGCCGTCGCCAAAAGACGGCCCCGCCACCCGGCGCAAGCCCAACACGACAAAGGAATCGAAGATGGCCCACCACGAGCAAGTCGACACGCAACCGCGCTTCCGCCGAGGCGAAATGCTCATAGTGCACGACATGTTTCGGCGAGAGTTCGCCCTCATGCCGAGGCTCGTTCTCGACGTCGCGACAGGCGATCGCGACCGCGCGGGCGTCATTGGCGACCACATCGCAGGCATAACGAGTTTCTTGCACACCCACCACGTCCTCGAAGACGACAACGTCTGGCCGTTGCTGCTCGACCGCTGCGGCGAGTCGGTGGCCTCGCTGATGGAGCTGATGGAGGCCCAGCACCACCAGCTCGCCGAGCTGATCCCCCAGGTCGACGCGGCCGTGAGCGCCTGGCGCGACAGCCCGACCGCCGCATCCCGACAGGCCCTGGCCGACGTGCTCGACCGACTGGCACCCGTGCTGAAGGAGCACCTGGACACCGAGGAGGGCCTCGTCGTGCCACTGATGGAACAACGCATCACGGCCGCCGAATGGACCGGGTTCCTGAAGGGCGAATCAGGCTCGGTCGACCCGGACTACGCCCCGCTCCTGCTCGGAATGATGATGTACGAGGGCGACCCCGAGAGTGTCGAACAGGTCATCGCCACCACATCCGCCGACACCAGCCCCGCAATCAAGGAGCTGGCCGCGTCGGCGTTCGCGGCCCACTCCCAGCGGGTGCACGGCACGGCCACCCCGCCGCGCAGCACCGAGCTCTGACCGCCACATCCGCGACGAAGAGCACGTGTCGTCGCTCACAATATTTATGTGGTCGGCAACGTATATGTTATTATGTGGTTGGCAACATAAATGACCGAAGGAGCTGCACGATGACCACGATCTGGGACCCCTACGAAATGGGGCCGTTCCGCTTGGAGCACCGGCTCGCGATGTCTCCGATGACTCGGAGCAGGGCTAACGCGGACGGCACCCCAGGGCCGCTCGCGGTCGAGTACTACCGGCAGCGGGCCGGGCTCGGCCTGTTGATCACCGAGGGGACGCAGCCCTCCGACGACGGCCAGGGCGGATACCTCAACACCCCCGGCATCTACACCGAAGCCCATATCGAAGGATGGCGGGCCGTCGCGGACGCCGTCCACGACGAGGGCGCTCGCCTCATCATCCAATTGATGCACGTCGGGAGGATGTCGCACCCGGACAACACGCCGCACCATCGGCAGCCGGTGGCGCCCTCGGCGATCGCCCCCGGCGTGCAGACGCACACCGCCGCCGGACGCAAAGACATTCCCACGCCCCGCGCGTTGAGCACCGACGAGATCGGGGCGACCGTCGACGACTTCCGCCGGGCGGCTCTGGCCGCTGTCGCGGCAGGGGCCGACGGAGTCGAGATCCACGGGGCCAACGGATACCTGCCGCAGCAGTTCCTCGCGCCGAACGCGAACGTCCGTGAGGACCGGTACGGAGGATCGATCGAAAACAGGTCGCGGTTCACCGTGGAGGTCGCGTCGGCTGTCGCCGACGCGATCGGTCCCGAGCGCACCGGAATCCGGCTCTCGCCCGGCGCGCGGCTCGGTGGATTGGACGAGGGGCCCGAAAGCGGCGAGCTGTACCGGCACCTCGTCGCCGAGCTCGCAAAACTCGACTTGCTCTATCTGCACCTGTACTACTTCGCCGAGGACGACGGCCTATTGCGCGACCTGCGCTCGCTGTGGCCGAACACGTTGCTGTTGGTCCGAAACGGACGAGGCGTCGAGCAGATCGGCGACGACGTGGCGCGCGGTTTGGCAGACATCGCCCCGTTGGGGTGGTCGGCGTTGGCCAACCCCGACGTCGTTGACCGGCTTCGCCTCGGCGCGGTCTTGAACGCGCCGGACCCGAGCACCTTCTACGGCGGCGGAGCCGCTGGTTACACCGACTACCCGACGCTCGCCAACGCAGAGGCGTGAACGCGTAGGTTTGAACAATGATGAAAACCCGAAAGGCTCTCGACGCGTCCTCCGTGCCTGACCTGCCCGAAGCCGCGAACGATTTCCCGGTCGGCTTCGCGATTTTCGGGCTGGCCAGGACCCACCGGTCGGCAGCGGCCGCGATGCTCTCCGAGATCGGCCTGCACCTCGGCCAAGAGGTCATGCTGATGCAGCTGGACGGCGCGCAGGGACGGTCGCAGAAGTCGCTGTGCGAGCTGCTGAGGGCGGACCACTCCACCGTCGCGAAATCAGTCGCCCGGCTGGAGAGAGCCGGACTCGTCACGCGGAGCAAGGCCGAGCACGACGAGCGCGTCAGTCTCGTCGCCCTCACCGCGAAAGGGGTCGAGCTCCGCGAGAAGGTCTTTGAGGTCTGGGCGAAGCTCGAAGACATTACTGCGGCCGGGCTGACCGAACCAGAACAAAAACAATTCGCCGTGCTCGCCGCGAAACTCGCCGCGAACATCGACAAACAAACCTGGCGCCCGCCCGCGTAGCGTTTGCGCCCCCATTCGAAAGGAACCCGAGATGACCCACTCCGCGCCGGAAAGAGAACAAGAAACTGCCATAGCCGATATGTCGCAAGCAATCAAAGTCCTGGGCAAAGGCCTCGTCACCCCGGTCCGTTCACCCATCCTGCACACGCCGGACGAGTACGGGCTGGCGTATGAGGACATCACGTTCCCATCCGTCGACGGCACCCCGCTAGAAGCGTGGTGGATCCCTTGTCCGGGCTCGGACAAACTGGTCATCGCCAACCACCCGATGAACTTCAACCGTTACGGCATCGCCTCGCACCTGGAGCCGTGGGCCACGCCCGGCGGCAACGACGTCGAGGTCAACTACATGGCGGACTACAAGAACCTGCACGCCGCTGGCTACAACGTGCTGACTTACGACTCGCGCAACTTCGGCAACAGCGCCGCCGCCAATGGCGGCGTCTTCACCTGGGGCCTCTTCGAATCCCGCGACGTGGCAGGCTCGCTGCAATACATCAAGTCCCGCCCCGACACCCGCACCATGACCGTGGGCCTGCTCAGCCGCTGCATGGGCGGCAACGCCACCTACGTCGCGATGACCAGGTACCCCGAGCTCTTCGCGGACGTGCGCTGCCTGGTCAACCCGCAGCCGACCTCGCTGCGCCCCTTCGTCGAGAACAACCTCGCGATGATGGGGGCCGAAGACCAATTCGACGCGGTCGACTGGCAAATCCAGCTGAACACCAGCTTCACCATCGACCAGCTGTCGCCGCTGGAATACGCCAAGAACTGCCACGTGCCGACCTTCATCATCCAGGTGCGCGACGACCTGCTGACCAAACCCGCCGACGTGCAGTCGATCTTCGACAACATCCCCGTCGCCGACAAAAAGCTGTTCTGGATCGAAGGCAGCACCCGGCGCTGGGACGGCTACAACTACTTCCCCGAACACCCGGAGCAGATGATCGAATGGTTCGACAGGCACATGAGCTGAACCCGTCTCGCCCCGCACGAGTGATTCATGAAGAGAGCCGATGCCACTGGCATCGGCTCTCTTCATTTGCAGCTTAGCGCCGCGTGGACCCCGTGATCAGTGGCCCGTGCGGACGTAGCGAACATAGGTGAGCACAGCGAACACGAGATAGACGGCGGCGAACACCTCGAAGGCCATCGTCGCCGAATGCGCGGCCGAGCCGTACGAGGCGCGCAGCAGCAGGTTGATGCCCACGCCGCCGAGCGCGCCGATCGCGCCTGCGATGCCCATCAGCGAGCTGGACATGGCCCGCGCCCACTCGGCCCGCTCCTCCTCGGACAGGCCGTCCTGCTCGGCGGCCTTGCGGGTGAAGATGACCGGGATGAGCTTGTAGACCGAGCCGTTGCCCACGCCGGAGAGGACGAACAGGAGGATGAACCCGGTGAAGAAGAGCGCCCAGCTGCTCTGCGCGATCACCAGTCCCGCCGAGGCGAGCATCGCGACGAACACGCCAGCTGTGATCTTGCCGCCGCCGATCTTGTCCGCCATCAGCCCGCCGAACGGGCGGGAGACGGATCCGAGGAGCGGGCCGAGGAAGGTGAGCTCCGCCGCGTGCAGCGCGGCGTGCGCGGCGGTCTCGCCCGCACTGGTGAACTTCAGGTTGAGCACCTGGCCGAAGGCGAAGCTGTAGCCGATGAACGAGCCGAACGTGCCGATGTACAGGATCGAGATGAGCCACGCGTCGAGGTGGCGCATCGAGGCGACGAGGTCTTTGAAGCTCGCCCTGCGGCGCGGCAGGTTGTCCATCCAGATCGCGCAGCCCACTGCGGCGACGGCGATGAGGACGAGGTAGATCGCGCAAATCACCGACGCGTGCTTGGGGCCGAGCGTCGAGATGACCAGGAGCCCGATGAGCTGGATGACCGGAACGCCGATGTTCCCGCCGCCCGCGTTCAGGCCCAGCGCCCAGCCTTTGAGCCGCTTGGGGTAGAAGGAGTTGATATTGGACATGGAGGAGGCGAAGTTCCCGCCCCCCAGCCCCGCGAGCCCGGCGACGAGAAGGATCACGTCGAAGCTCGGCTTCGCCGTCATCGCCCACAGGGTCGCCGCGGCGGGGATGAGCAGCAAAAGCGCCGAGACGATGGTCCAGTTCCGGCCGCCGAACCTGGCCGGGGCGAGCGTGTAGGGGACGCGCAGCACGCTGCCCACCAGCGTCGGCACCGCCACCAGCACGAACTTCTGCGCCGGGTTGATGTGGAACTCGGGGCCCATGAACAGCACCATCACCGACCAGATCGACCAGATCGAGAAGCCGATGTGCTCGGCGACGACCGACCACAAGAGGTTGCGGGCGGCGATCTTCTTGCCCGCCGCCTCCCAGAGCGCGACGTCTTCCGGATCCCATTCACGAAGGACGTCGGCGCGGCTGGCGGACTGGTCCTGCCGAGCCTCAAGCGTTGCGGTTGTCATCGGCGACTCCTCTGTCGTGACGGCGGTGGTGACCGCATCACCGTAAAAGCGCGATGTTGCGCCGCAAGTCTCGCCGAGTCACCGAACCGTCAAAGGAATCTCACAACCAAGACGCGGGCGAAATGAGAACGCGGCTCAAACGCCGCAGCCCTCGTCCTGGCCGCGCGCCGCGATCTCGTCCTCGACGTAGCCGCCCCGGCAGACGAACCAGCCGCCGACCATCCCGACCGCCGTCGCGCAGGCGAGGAAGCCGAACGAGGCGCCCCACCCGCCCGTCTGCCCGTACAGCACCCCGAACAGGAACGGCCCGGAGATCGCCACGACGTAGCCCAAGCCCTGCGCGAAGCCCGAGAGCGCCGCCGCGTGCTCGCTCGTGCGGGTGAGCATGCCGATGAGCGTGAGGTTCATCGCGAACGTGATCGGGCCGAGGCCGACGAGCACGGTCCAGAGCACCGTGCCGGAGCTCGGCGACCAGAGCAGCCCGGCGTATCCGGCGATGTGGCAGAACCCGCCGACGAGCACGAAGACGAACGGGCTGCGCACCCGGTGGAGCAGCGGGACCACGACCAGCGGCCCGGCGATCCCGATCATGGAGTACAGGGCGAGCATGAGCGCGCCGCGCTCGGCGGGCATGCCGACGGCCGCGAGCCGCTTCGGCAGCCAGGTCATGACGGCGTAGGAGTTCAGGCTCGTCACCCCGAAGAGGACCGCCATGCCCCAGGCCAGCTTCGAGCGAGCGAGCGCGGAGAACGGCACGCGGACGACGGCGCCCGGCCCGTCCGGGAGGGCCACGTCGCGCCTGCGCGCGGCCACGACCGCGAGCAAGGGGATCACGCAGAACGGAATCACCGCCCAGCAGGCCAGCGACACCCGCCAGCCGTAATGCTGCTGCACCTGCACCGCGACCAGCGGGGGGAACACCGCGCCGAGCTGGACCGCGAAGGTGTACCAGGTGCTCACCTTCGTGATCCGGTCGGGGAAATACCGTTTCACCAGCGGCGGCGTGACGACGTTGCCGACGCCCATGCCCGCGAGGGCCAGGCTGTACCAGCACAATTCGTCCCATGCGTCGACGGCGAACCCCCTGCCGAACAGGCCGAGGAACGTGGTCGCCACCCCCGCCATGGCGAGGCGCTCCACGCCGACCCGGTGCACGAAAAGCGGCGTGAGCAGCCCGGCGAGCCCGAACATCGCCACCGGGGCCATGCCGAACACGCCCATCATCGTGGTGGAGAATCCGAGCTGGTTTTGCAGCTCGCCCAGGAGAGGCGTCAGCGAGGTGACGGCCATCCGCAGCGTCAACGCCGAGGCGACAATGGCCAAAAAGACGATCATTCGACCACGAGCTGCGCGAACCGGAGGGGCGACGTGCTTTAATGTGATCTCAGACTCATGGTCTTGTCCTAGTCGAGCCTCGTGAGTCACCATGTTGGACAATCATAGGATGATCTGCTGATGAACTCGAACGAGTTTCGCTCGGATCCCCGTTCCGGACACCGGAAGAGCTGAGGAGAATCGAGTGCGCACTGTGGCGCGATCTGGCCTGATCGACCAAATCATCACATTGCTCAGTGATGAAATTCATAACGGCCGATGGCAGATCGGCGAGAAAATCCCCAACGAGACCGAGCTGACGGAGCTCACCGGGGCGTCGCGCAACACCGTGCGCGAAGCGGTGCAGGCCCTCGTCCACGCCGGGATGCTCGAACGCAGGCAGGGCTCCGGCACCTACGTCATGAGCGCCTCGGACTTCGGCGGCGCGCTGGACCGGTGCTTCTCGCGCGCCGAGCTCTACGACATCCTCGAACTGCGCCTCGCCCTGGAGACCACCGCCGCCCGGCTCGCCGCGCGCAGGCGCACCGAAGAGGACATCGAGCAGCTGCGCACGCTCCTGGCCGACCAGGAGACGCATGTGGGCTCCGACGACCACGAGCTCGCGGCCCACGCGGTCGTCGCCCTGCGCCGGGGCATCGTCGCCGCAGGCCACAACGCCGTGTACCTCCAGGTCTACGACTCGCTCGTCCCCACGCTCATCGCGCAGAGCAAGCAATGGTTCGACAAAGGCAACTCGCTCCCGCTCGGGGCCCGCTACCAGGCCCTCGTCGAGACCGTGATCGCGGGGAAGGACGAGGCGGCCTTCCAAATCATGAGCGACATCCTCACCGCCCTCCTCGACAACGAGCAGGCGAAGGCCACGGGCGAGACGGCCCGCGCCAACGCGGGCGAGTTCATCCTCTAGAGGAAGCTTCGGACGACGTCCACCGCGCGTCCCAGCCGCTGCCCTGTCGCCTCGGTGGCGCGCGGATGCAGCAGATGCACCGCCAAACGGAACAAGAGCGCGCGCAGCATCAGCTGCGGGAACTCGGGCAGATGCGCCCAGCGGCCCGGCAGCGCGGGATCCGCGTCGCCCCACACGAGCGCGTCGACCACGACGAGCGCGGTCCCCCACACCGCAGGCCGCCAGTAGGGGACGATGTCGAGGACGCCGGGGTCGGCGGAGCCGTGGAAGACGACAGTCTCCAAGCAATCCCCGTGCACCACTTGGTTCGGCGAGCTCACCGGCTCGCGCAGCGGGGTCAGCGCCCGGAACATGGCCAGGACCTGCTCCTGGTGCTCCGCGAGGACCGCCTCGCCCGGCCAGTTCGCGGCCCCGGCGAGGTAACGGGACGGGTCCGGCTCCCACGAGGCGCGGTCGGCGACCAGGTACACGTCGGAATCCGCGAGCGGCACCGCGACCGGGCCGATGAGGAACCGGGGCCGGGCCAGCCCGGCCAGCGCCTGGTGCAGCCGGATCGAAGCCGCGACGAGCTCGTCGAACCGGGGCTGGACGCGCCCCTCGACATGCGTGTCCGCGCGCCAGCCGGAGATGATGTAGCGGCCGTCGCTGGAGCGCACCGGGCGCGCCACGCGGAACCCTGCGGGCGCGAGCGTCTCGCGGACCCTGGCCGACCAGCCCGAGCGCGCCGGGTCGCCCGCGGCGGAGAGCACCACGTCGCCGTAGCGGAACACGCCCCCGTCCAGCGGGACGGGCGCGCCGGACTCGAGGCCGAACGCCGAGACCACATGCGCGGGGGGCGAGACGGTGTCCAGTTCCAGGGCGGCGCTCACCGGGCCACCTCGGCTGTGCGAATGAAGTCCATCACTGGCCACCTTCCGGAACGGATCTTTCTCAAATCAACACTGTCTCGAATAAACACTGCTCGAATCAACACTTCGCGATCGCGCTCTCCGGCGACAACACTGTCCCGGCGACCTGCTGCCTTGTCCCGGCACAGGGCGTGTCCCGGCACAGGCAGTCGTCGCGCTGACTCGACCGTACCGCCGCGAAGGCCAGAGTCCAGCGAGGACACGGATGTGTTAGCAAACTGTCATCACACCTCACACCGCGCGGCCATTGCCGCAGCGCGGGAGCTCGCCGTCTCAGCCCGAGCGGGCCGCTTGCCAGGCGACAAGCCCGCCCTTGAGCTCTCCGACGTTGTCCACGCCCGCCGCCTGGAGGAGCCTCGCCGCGTGGGCCGAGCGCGGCCCGAGCGCGCAATAGACCACGACCATCCGGTCCGTGGGGAGCTCGCCCGCCCGGGCCGCCGACTCGATCCGCCCGAGCGGGATGTGCGTCGCGCCAGCGATGTGCCCCCTGGCCCATTCCGAGTCCTCCCGGACGTCCACGAGCGCGGGCGGGCGGGCGCCCGACAGCAGCTCCTCGAGCTCGGCGGGCCGCAACGCGCGGGGCTGGGCGGGCTCCTCGGCCACAGCGGCGGGATCCTGGTCCGCCGGAGCTCGATCAGGATCTCGCCGCACCGAGACCGTCCGCACCCGCCCGGCGAGCGCGTCGTACAGCAGCAGCGTGCCGAGCAGCGGCTCGCCCACCCCGGCGACAAGCTTGACGGCCTCGGCGGCCATGAGCGAGCCGACCACGCCGCAGACCACGCCGAGCACGCCGCCCTCGGCGCAGTTCGGCACGGAGCCCTCGGCGGGCGGCTCGGGGTACAAGTCGCGGTAGTCGATCCCCCGCCCGTCCGGGGCGTCCGCCCAGAACACCGACACCTGGCCCGCGAACCGGTGGATGGAGCCCCACACGTACGGCCTGCCTGTCCGCGCCGCCGCGTCGTTCGCCAGGTAGCGGGTGGCGAAATTGTCCGAGCCGTCCACCACCAGGTCGTACTTGCGGAACAAGTCGTCGGCGTTCGCGGAGGTCAGCCGCTCCTGGATCTGCTGGAACCGGATCTGCGGGTCCAGGCTCGCGATCCGGTCGGCGGCGCTCTGCGTCTTCAGCCGCCCCACGTCCGCGCAGCCATGGACGATCTGCCGCCCGAGGTTCGACAGCTCGACCTCGTCGAAGTCCACCGCCCCGAGCGTCCCCACCCCGGCGGCGGCGAGATAGAGCAGGATCGGCGAGCCGAGCCCCCCCGCGCCGATCACGAGCACCCTCGCGTTCTTCAGCCGCCGCTGGCCGTCCTCGCCCAGCTCGGGGAGGATCGTCTGCCGCGAATAGCGCTCCCGCTCGGCGGGGGTGAGCTCGGCGGCTGGGGAGACCAGCGGAGGCAGCGACGGCATCCTTCCAGAATAGTCCCGCCGCGTTCCTCTCAATCCCCGCCGCTCAGCGCGATGAGATCCAAGGCGCACCGAGCCGTGGCGTACGGACACAGCGAGGAACGAGCGGGGTACGCGAGGCGAGGTGGGGGCACCTCCCGCTTGCGGGGGACAACGAAGGAGATCGCGTGCTGAGCGGTGGGCCAGGACTACGGATAGGGCCAAGCATTCGGCTTGCACACCTTGCCGTCCGGGGGGACCACCCCGGCGGGGTCGAGGTCGGCGATGTCGTTGTTCGCCACCCCGAAGGACTGCTGCATCATGATCGGGGCCAGCGAGCCGTCCGTGTAGCACGGCTGGTGGTTCGGGTGGCCGATGGCGTGCCCCACCTCGTGGTTCACCATGTACTTGCGGTACTCGATCCGGTCGCCGTTGAAAGCGATCGCGCCCCGCACCCACCGCGCGAAGTTCAGCACCACCCGCCGGTCCTGCGGCTTGTAGCAGGAAGTCTCCAACTGGATATCGTAGCCGCACTCCTGCCGGGTGGTCTCCGGCGACGTGAGGGAGATCCGGAAAAAGCCGGTCGGGCCCACGCCGCTGTGGTTCTTGTCGTCCGCGTCCGCCGCAGACTCGGCGGCGCGGATTTCCTCGGGAGTGGAGACCCGCTGGAACGCGTAGGTGTCGCCCTCGCTGCCCGGGATCTGGTCCGTCCCCCCGATCCAGCTGTGCGGGTCGCGCAGGGTGCTGTCCACGCCGGAGGAGAAACCGTCCACGCCCATGAGCGGGCCGAGGTCGACCCCGTCCTCCACCTCCACGGTGTAGCGGAAGAACTTCTTCGCGTCGCCCGGGCCGTACCGGTCGTTCGGGCCCGCGACGACCGCCCACGTCCCCCGCGCGCCCTGGGTGAACGCCACGCCCTCGGGCAGCGCCCCGGTCTTCTTCGTCCGGTCCGACAGTGTGTTGCCGATCGGGATGCCGATCCCCTTGCCCCCGAGGGAGTGCCCGTCGCGCGTGCGCGAGGCCGAGGCGGTCTCCGCCGCGCTCGTGTTGTGCGGCCGGAAACCGTCCACCGCGATCAGCGTCGTGATCACCGCCAGCACCGGGATCATGTAGACCCGCCAGCCGTAAAGCCGCATCACCCGGCCGAACCAGCCCTGCTTGCGGCGCGGCGCGCGCGCCTTCGGGGCGCCCCGGTCCGCACGGCTCTCCAGGCCCGCCGGATCCACCCGCGCCCGCAGCGGCGCCTTCACCAGCGGCCTGCGCTGCGGCGGAGCGGGCGGCTGATAGGGAATAGGCTCAGCTCCCCAGCCGCTCACGGGAGAGGGCCGGTACTCCGGAGAACCGGTCCAGGTCATACGTTCCAGCATCTCACACTTTCCCTCCCGGTAGTAATATCGCCACCGCGTGGTCCGGGTTTACGCGAGCCACGTCCCACCCGCTGCGAACAGGAGAACCGCTTGTCCGGCCAAGAACCGTCCGGTCGTGAAGCCGAATCCCGCCCAGACGGCCCGCCGAGCGCAGCCGGAGCCCCCGAGGGGGCCGAGCGGGGGCGCGAGCTCGCCCTCCTGCCCGGCGGTTCCGAGCCGATCGAGATCGTCGAAGCCGAGCTCGTGGACGCCGAGCCGGAGAGCATCCCCGCGCCCCCGCTCGGCCTGCCCGCCGCAGACGGCTACACCCCCGGCGGCGTCCCGACCCTCGACTACGTACGCCAACGCATCGCGACCAGCCTCGCCGCCGAAGAGGTTTTCGGCCAGTCCGCCCCCGCCGTCAGCGAAGAAGCCCGCCAGGAGGAGCTGCGCCGCGCCGCCTCGGAAAAGCTCGCCGACCTGCGCGCCGAGCTCGACCGAGACAAGCCGGACGCAGGCTGAGGCGACTCGCCCGCTCAGAGGTTCTCTTGTCGCTGACCCGCTCGCGCGTCTCCGAAAATTTTCTTCGCGGGATCGCGGCTCCCGATCAGCAGCTATCCCTCGATCCCTCAGCCATGCAGCGCAAGTAACGGGCTGCCGTCTTGACTCAGAAACGACGCCTTGATGTCTTCTAGTGAAGCGCTAAGAAAATGGGAAAGCTGGGCGAATCTCATGACTTCGAGAACCCCGGTCCCACTACGCGCAACAGCGTTTCCGAGAGAATCAACCAACTCGAGCAGCTCGCCTTGCTCTTTTATGCTGTAACCGGGCGCAACATCTTGTTTGTCCCTGGGGAATTTAAGCCGAGGAAGCGACAAGCTCTCGCGGACATCCTTGCCGAACTCTCCCCAAAAATAATGCTCTGCGACCTTAACCTCGGAAACCGAGAACTCCGCGCTCCGTTCGCCGTAGCGGCCCAATCTCACGACCTCAAGCCAACCAGATGGCGCAGCACTCACGTCATAGCGAGTTTCTCCGTCAGGAACAGACCAAAAGGTCGCTCCGCCCGCCTCGTTCGAAGGGGTGAAGTCCCAGTAGGTCCGACGAGCCCATTCGATCAGCTCGGGACTAAAAGCAAGAGTGGCCGTCATAATATTCCCATCTCCTTAAGGTCATTGACCGATACCGGATTGCCCAGGTGGTTTTTCACAACTACCTGGGTGCCGCCACCTTCGCGCCCGAAAGCCGGAGCAATCTCGGACACTTCTATTTTCCAGTTGCTCGGGAGCGAGGTTCCCGAAAACTCGTACTCATGGTAAGGCTTGCCCAACGATGAGACGGGGAGTCCCCGCTGCTCGAAAGAGGCAGGAACACCTTCCGGGCGCAGCCCCAGGTATTCCCCACCAGGATGGCCAATCCTGTCGAGCTGCGAACCATAGTCCCGCCGGAAAGCATCCATCGAGTGGTATTCCACCCTTGTTCCCGGCACAGCGCCCGCGTTTGGCGGATAATGCGGATGTTCCCAATTCTCCCCAGGCACCGGAGGTTCGGAGTAACGGCGGTCGTACTCATTCTTATCGAGGGGATTGCCGTGTTCATCACGCCCCCACGGAGCACCGTGATCACGGATCAGATCATGCGTACGCGCGTTTTCGTCAGTCCTATGCGGGTAGTCCGGGGCGGTCCCGTGCTGATCCAAGGGCTGGCCGTAGTCCTGTCCATGTGTACGGAATTTGTGTTCGTCCGGGTCGTCGTGCCGCCTATCCCAATCTCCCCCATGCTGCTGGCCAGAGTGAATCGAATCTTGCCAATGAGTCGCCTGCTGAGTTGCATGATGGTCGACCGGCTGCTGGCCCGCGCCGGTGTGCTTCGCGTCCTGGCCGCTCGTCGCATGCTTCTCGTCGTGATGTTGCGGAGTCGCGCCAGCGTGTTTCTCGTCGTGATGCTTCACATCCTGGGCGCCTGTGTGCTTCGGATCAGCAGTGTGCTTCGCGTCCTGAGCGCCCGTGGTTCGCTTCTCGTCGTGATGCTGCTGCGTGCCACCGGTGTGCTTCGGATCCGTGGCGGAGGGCTTTGTCTGCTCTGAGCCGCCAGCGGTTTTGGACTCGGCGTGGTGCGGCTTGCTGCCGTGGTCCCCGCTCGTCGACCCGGATGTGGCGGACGAGCCGGCGCCAGTGGCGCCGGAGCCGCCGCCCGTGTTCGCGCCTGCGTGCGGAGCCCCGCCCTGCGTTCCCGCGTTCGCGCCGGAGTGCTGGACTCCGCCGTGCTGCTGCCCGCCTTGGCTCGGAGCCGCGCCACCCGCATTCGCGCTGACGTGCTGGGGGCCGCCGGACGTGCCGGTTCCTTGTTTCTCCGCCACGGGAGCCGCGCTCATCGAGCCGGTGGCCGCTCCTGCGCCCGAATGCTGCGAGCCTGCCGAGAGCCCCGCGCCCGAATGCTGCGATCCCGCGCCGCTGTGCTGAGCGCCGGTTCCGCCTTGTTGTGTCGTGCCCGCCCCGCCGTGCGTCGTGCCCGCCCCGCCGTGCGTCGCACCCGTGCCGCCGTGCTGGGTGCCCGCCCCGCCGTGCGTCGCGCCCGTGCCGCCGTGCTGGGAGCCGCCGGTGGCGGAGCCGGATTTGCCGTGGTTCGCCATCGCCGCGAACTGGTGCGGGTTCACGGGCTTGCCGTCGACATGGGGCAACGGCTTCGAGGCGCCGCCGATCCCCCCGAGCCCGCCGCCGCTGTGCGACCCGCCGGGGCTCTTCGGCATGATGCCGATGGGCGCGTTCCCTCCGGCGCCGCCGGACGTGCCGCTGTGCTGCGTGCCGCCGCCCGACCCGTGGGGCGTGTTGCCCTCGTGCCCGCTGTGGGGGCCCTGCATCGGCGTGTGGTCCTTGCCGCCGTGCTCGCCGCCCCCGTGGCCGTCATGGGACTCCGAGCCCGCTCCCCCGTGCCCGCCCTTCGGGCGCTTGAGGTCGGGTTTGTGGGCCTTGAACTCGTCGACCGAGCCCGCGGCCTGGTCGAGGGCCGCCGCCGTCGGCGCGATCTTGTCGTCGACCTGGTTCGCGAACTCGGCCGCCTTGTTGATCGGCGCCGAGATCGCCTCCACGCCTTTGCTCAGGGTCGTCAGCGCGGGCACGTCGACGCCCATGGCCCCGAGGATGTCGTGGATCTGGTCGATCCCGTCCTTCAGGTCCGCCATCACCTGCTGCGCCGTGTTGAGCGCGTCTTTCACCCTGGTGAACAGGTCGTAGGCGTCCTGGAGGAAGTTCGCGATCCGGATCGCCGACTCGATGACGAACTCTGCGGTGGTCGCCACGTCCACGCCCGGGATCCAGCTGGTCGCGAGCGCCATGGCCGCGCGCTCCATGATCTTCGCGAACAGCTCGGAGACCCACTGTTTGATCTTGTCGCGGACCTTCACCATGAGGTCCGTGGCCTTCCCGATCAGCCAGCCGACGCCCTCGCAGCCCTTGCACACCGCGCGGATCAGCTCCTGCAGCGCCATGTGCCGGGCGAGGAACTCCACCGAGGCCGCTGTGTCGTCCCCGCTGCTCGTCCAGTTCGCCGCGACCCCCGCCGCGACCGTGGCCATCTCGCCGTGCTGGTCCATGAGCTCCCCGGGCAGGCCCGAGGTCCACAGCTCGGCCTGCTGGCGGGCCGCGCCCTCGTTCACCGTCACGACGTCGAGGGCGTGCTTCACCGGGGGGACGTGCGCCTCGATGAGGTTCAGGACGAAGCTGGAGAGGATCTGGAACGGGTCGAACGAGCCCATGCCCACCGCGTCGACGCCGACCTCGGCCTCGGGGTCGGTCCCCTTCGCCTTGCTCGCCTTCCCGTCGATATGCCCCGCCGAAGAATGCGCTTTCGCCTTGACCGACATGAACCGCTCCTCGCCAACCGCCCGGCCCGAGGCCCGACGTCGTTTCCGCCGGTCCCCGCCGGCGCTGCCATTCAGTATGACGCGCGCGGGGCCCGATCGGTTCCATCGGGCCTCGACAACGCTCGCGCCCAGCGTGTCTGCCGGGCTTCGGGTCACGGGGGCGTTACTCTGTCGAGACGAGTCCGTGAGCGGGCCCGCGACGAGATGAAACGACACCTGAGGAGGCGGTATGCGCGCGCTGAGGGTGGTCGGCCTCGAACCGGGCGGGGAGAACGTGCTGCTCGAAGACCCCCACGACGGCGAGCAGTTCTCGGTGCCCGCGGACCCGACGCTGCGCGCGGCGGCGAACGGGGACCGCCCCAAGCTCGGCCAGCTGCACATGGAGGCCGAGGGGGCGCTCTCGCCCAGGGACATCCAGGCCCGTATCCGCGCCGGGGCCACCGTGGAGCAAGTCGCCGCGAACTCGGACGTCGCGCTCGAACGGGTCCGCCGTTTCGCGGGCCCGGTGCTGCTGGAGCGCTCGCGCGTCGCGAGCCTCGCCTCCGCCGCGTTCCCGGCCCGCTCGGACCACTCCCAGAACCTCGGCCAGCTGGTGGCCGCCCGCCTCACCGGCCTTGGCCACGACCCGGAGGCCGCGCATTGGGACGCGCTGCGCCGCGACGGGGTGTGGATCGTGCAGCTGCGCTGGAAGGTCGGGCGCTCGCACAATGTGGCGCACTGGCAGTTCTTCCCCGGGGCGCACGGCGGGACCGTGACCGCCCTCGACGAGCACGCCGCCGCGATCGTGGAGCCGGAGAAGGCCCCTCTGTTGCGCTCGGTCGCGCCGCAGAAGCCCGCGCAGCCCGCCCACGAGGCCGCCGCGCCGAAGGCGCCCGAGGCCCCGGCGCTGGAGCATCCGCCCGCCGACAACCACCCGGCCGGGAAGAAGGGCCGCAAGCCCGCGCTGCCCTCGTGGGACGAGGTCCTGATCGGCGTGCGCTCCGGCTCCTGAGCCGAAGGCCAGGACGGCAGATCGCCGGCTGAGGACCGCTCAGATCGCGGTGAGGACCGCCAGGAAGATCACGACGGCCCAGCCGACGAAGGCGCCCGCCCAGCTGCCCCACACCAGCCAGCGCAGCACCGGCGTGCGCCGCCAGACCTGCATCGCGGGGATCACGCCCGCCACCACGCCGATGTTCACGACGAGCGCGACGACCAGGCCGATGGGGAAGGCGACTTGCAGCTCCAAGAGCCCCTGCGTCACCGCGACGACCACGACCGCCGTGGCCGCCGCCGCGTAGAGCGAGAGCGCGAAGCCGACCCGGACGGTGTCCGGCGCGATGGGCTCCTCGCCCGGCTCCTCCTCGGGGACGGGGGGATCTGGCTGCGCGTCCTGCGGCTCCTGCCGCAGCTCGTGTTCTTCTTCGACCATGCTGGCGCCCATCATACGGGCAGCGGGCCTCGCCTTAGACCGTGAAGCGGCGCAGGTCCGGCATGGGCGCCGAGCCGTGCGGGTCGTGGGCGGAAGCCCAGGCCTCGAAGCGGTCGAGCTGCCCAAGGGCCGCGCCCGCGCCCGCGAGGTTGCCCGAGCGGAGCTTGTGCACGAGGTAGCCGAGGTCGTGGATCCACGTCTGGGGGTGCTGCGGCGCGTTGTCCTCCGCGCCCCACGCCTTCGAGCCGACCACCCGCGCGGCCTGCCACGCGAGGACCACCTGCCACGCGATATCGAACGTGAACCCGGCGCGCTCGGCGCGCATGCCCGCCTGCGCCGGGTCGAGCGCGGCCTCGAGCTGCCAGCGCTCCGACTCGGGCACCCCGGCGATATTGCCGATCTGCCAGGCCCGCGCCGAGCGCAGCGTCATCGGCGCGTACGCCTTCGCGTCGTTGTCGAACGCCTGCCAGAGCGTGTCGAGCCGGGGGCGGGGCACCGCGCCCGGCGCGATATTCGCGAGCGAGTCCGTGACGACCGAGACGAACGCGCTCCAGCCGTGCGCCCCGTTGGCCCAGTTCGTCGGCGCGGCCCGCAGCGCGGACTCGATCCACACCGTCCCGAGCCAGCTGAGGGCGTCCGCGCGCCATCCCGGCGCGCCCCAGCCCTGCTCGCCCTTCTCGGGGATCGCGTTCGCGAGCCGCCCGAGGCGGTCGTAGAGGGGGCGGTTCGCGGTCGCGAGCGGGTGCGCCCACGCCGTCTCGCCGAGCTTCATCGTCTGGAAGCCCGGCACCGAGGCGACGGCGGTGGGGAGGTCGAGGACGACCGTCTCGGCGAGGTGCTCGTCCTCGGACAGCGCCACGTTCGCGTTCAGCCGCGAGGCCGCGTCGCGCGCGTCCTGGCCGAGCTTCTCGGTGGACACCACCGCGTAGACCTGGTCGATCTTCTTGAGCCGCTGCATGCCCTCCGCGAAGCGCACCGCCGCCAGGGAGGCGGACTCGCTGCGCCCGAACAGCGCCATGGCCTCGGACCACTCGCCGGGCCAGGACTCCAGCGCGGGGCGGACCTCGGCGGGCACGCCGTCGGCGGAGAGCGGCGCGAGCTGCGGGCCCTGGTTCGAGGTGAAGTACCAGACCGGGCCGAGGTCGACATGCCGGGCGAAGACGAACGCGTACTCCGGGGCGAGCGCGCCGTCCACCAGGCCCCAGCCGGGCGCGCCCTCGGCGGGCGGCGCGACCAGGAGGCGCGCGATGCGCGAGAGCCGGGAGCCGTCGTCGTCCCCGCGCATGCGGCGGCCCTTGAGCAGCATCCGCACCGCCTCGTCCCACCACGCGGCGGCCGACGGCGCGCCGGTCAAAAAGCTCTTGCGGCGGTCGCGGTCCTGCCACGGGAAGACCTGGGCCTGCGTCGGCACCGGATAGGGGTTGGCTCCGGTGGCCTGCGTGCCCGTGTAGGAGCCGGTGACCGGGTCCACGCCGCGCGCGATCTGCTGGTAGCCGGGCTGCACGGGCGGCGGCGCGACCGGCTGGGCCGGGACCGCCTGGTAGCCCGTCGAGGCGGGCTGCTGGTGCAGCGGGATCGCGCCCTCGCGGATGCCCGGGGACATCGGGGAGGTCGGAGCCGAGGCGGAGGCCTGGACGGTCTGCGCGGCAGGGGTCGGGTGCGCGGGCGCGGCGGGCTGCGCCACCGGGGGCGGCGCGCTGTGCGTCTGCGCCGCCGGGGTCGCCTGCTGCTGCGGGGCCTGCTGCTGGCTCAGCGCGGCGCCCTGCTGCGGGTTCGCGGCTGCGGCCTGCTTCGCGGCGTCCGCGTTTTGAATCGCGTTGATATTGGCAGGCTGCTGCGCGATGTTGCTCGCGGCGAGGCCGCTGTTGTTCATCAGCGAGTTCGCGACGGGCGCGCTCGCCGGGGTGCTCGGCGCGGACGGGGCCGACGAGCGGAAGCCGGAGGACGCGGGGGCCGACGGCGGCGGGGTGAACATCACCGACGGAGCCTGCGTGGACCCGAACTCGTTGAAGGCAGCAGCTTGTTCTGTACCCACATGTGAAACATCGTCAATGCGGGCACTTCCTCCCGCAAAACCCCCGACAGGAGCCTGCGTCCCGCCACTCGCAGTCGGCGCGTTTGCCAGCTTTACAGGAGCTACCCTCGCCGCCGACTGCTCCTTAGCCGCATCTTTTACTGGCGCGACCTTATCGCCCTTCCCTTCATAGGAGTCAGCACTATCTCTGTATTTACCCGTATCCGCCCCGCCAGCCGGACCTCGGTCCTCCTTATGACTCACCTGATCGCCGCCTGTGCCAAAGCGGCGCTTGGGCGCTCCTGGATTCGCGTCCGCCCTACCCTCCTGAGCCTGCGCCTCTATACCCGGTCGTTTCGTGAGCGTGGAGTCACCCTTACCTACATAGGCATCACCAGACCCTCCAAACTCCATCGTCCGCTCCTTACTGCTAACGCCCTGCCAGTAACATCACCCATGGATTCTGTGACCGGCAAGTATCGCAGGCCACTCGGGAGTCAGAGTAGCAGCAACTACGATGCCTTGCACGCGTTGTCTACCGCTTCCGCGCTCTCTCCATAACCGCCGGGCTCATGTATCGCTTGCTTCATCGAATCTGTGCTCTTCTGATCCGCATAGAGGGATCCAAGTCTTCTCATAGCTGCGACTAACGCCTTCCCCTTCCCCTCTAAGTCCGGGGATAACGGGGACACGACCTGGGCTTCAATCGCATTTGACGCATACTTGAAAATAATCCCCGTGTCTTGAGCCTGACCAGTAAGCCATTGATCCGCGTCATCCCACTGGGTGTTGGGATGATTCTCATCTCCGCGGGTTGCGGCCCCAAACCTTGTGATCCCGTCTTCTGTCTGCTGGATGTTCTTGTTGAACACACCGCAAAAAGCCTGTTTCGCCTGGTCAGGACTCGAAGCTGACGCAGGTGTCAGCTTCGGCGGCGCAGCATCCGAAGATCCCGATGGGCACTCTTTCAGCAGTTCGTCGACGGCAGGGGTGTACTTATCGGCGCTCACGTTCAGCTCCACGCCGCCCTTGTGTTGGGCATAGAGGTTCGCCCGCTCCTGCAATATCTGCACGAAATCCATGAGCTTGCGGGCCAGATCCTTCGGCACCTGCGGCGTGACCGCCCCCTCAATCTGATCGGACACATACATGAAGATCACCGCAGCAGCGTTCGCCGCATCCGTGATCGGCTTGTCGTACTGATCTCCCTCATGCTTCGGATCATTCACCGCATGCAAAAACGTCTGGTTCGCCGTGTTCGAGCTCGCCACACCATCGCGGAACGCCGCGCACGCCGCCTTCTGCGCCGCAACCGCAGGATCGACACTCGATGTCGCGGACACACTGGCCGACGAGCTGCCGCTCGCACCCGGAGTCCGCGCCCCGCCCCTCTCGCATCCAGCAACCATAAAACCTGCCGTGAGCAGCGCCAATGCTGCGCTAAGTGAAGACCGAGCGATCATAGACCGAGCCTAACACGCTTCGACGCGCTCCCGCCGGTCAACCCAATACCGATCAGGCAGCTCGGTTTCAGGAGGTTTCGCACGCCGAACCAACAGCAGCAGCTGCAGGCTCAAGCTCATCTTCGGTCGCGCTTTGAAGCTGCGTTGCCTTCTGTGCGCTATAAAGTTCCTCCAGCTTCCGCATGGCAGTAACCAGCGCTTTCACCTTCTCTATGGAACCTGGAGGTGGGGTCTGAGCTTCGAGGGTACTCGCTGCGTACTTGAAGATAATCGCTGCATTGGCAGCTGCACCAGCCACCCATTGATCCGGGTCGCCCCACTGCGGTTTTGGGTGACGATCATCGCCGCTAGCAGCAGCAAGGAATCGGTCAGTCGCATCTTCTGCATTTTGAACTTGTTTCGTGTAGACGCCGCAGAAAGCTTGCTTCGCCTGGTCAACGCTCGATGCAGGAGCGACAGGCAGCCTCGGTGGCGTAGTGTCGGATGAGCCTGCCGGGCACTCTTTCAGGAGGTCCCCAGCTGTCGGCGTGTACTTGTTCCCGTTCGCGTTCATCTCGTCCTCGCCCGCGTGCTGCGCGTAGAGGTTGGCCCGCTCCCGCAAGATCTGCACAAAATCACCGAGCTTGCCCGCGAGATCCTTCGGTGCCTGCGTGGTGATCGCAGCATCGATCTGATCAGCCACATAGGGAAGAATGACCGCCGCAGCGTTCGCCGCGTCCGCCATCGGCTTGTCGTAGCTCACGCTCCCACGCTTCGGATCGTCCACCGCGTGCAGGAACGTCTGATTCGCCGTGTTCGAACTCGCCACCCCATCGCGGAACGCCGCGCACGCCGCCTTCTGCGCCACAACCGCAGGATCCGCGCCCGGCGGCACCGACGAAACAATGGTCACATGCGGAGCCTCGATCAGCCCCCGGTCGCAACCCGTCGTCAAAAAACCAGCAGCAAGCAGCGCCAACGCCCCACCCACAGAAAACCGACCCGTCATAATCCCGAGCCTAACACGACCAGCGAAACCCCGCCGTCAACCCAGTACCGCCCAAGCAGCTCAGTCTTCAAGCAATCCCACAGGCCGCGTCGAGGGCATCCGCAGCAGGGGCATAGTCGCTTTTGAAGACCGCAGACCGATCATCCGTACCGGCCTGGTCCGTATATAACTTCGAAAGCTGCCGCATGGCTGCCACGAGAGCCTTCCCATTATCGGCAATGTCCGCGGAAAGCTGCTGCGCGATCTGCGCCTCTACGAGATCTGCCGCGTACTTGAAAACGATGCCGGTGTCTGCCGCCTGCCCAGCAAGCCATTGATCCGGGTCTTTCCACTGCGGGTCCGGATGACGCTCGTCGCCTCTTGTAGCAGCAGCAAAACGCTCCTTCGCGTCATCCGTCTGCTGGATCTGCTTCCCATACGCGCCGCAAAAAGCCTGTTTCGCCTGATCAGCGTTCGATGCCGAGGCAACGGTCGGCTTCGGCGGCGTGGCATCGGAGGAACCCGTCGGGCACGCTTTCAGCAGTCCCTCCACAGCGGGCGTGTACTTATCGGCGCTCACGTTCAGCTCCGCGCCCCCCTTGTGCTGGGCATAGAGGTTCGCCCGCTCCTGCAAGATCTGCACGAAGTCCATGAGCTTGCCCGCCAGATCTTTCGGCACCTGCGGCGTGATCGCCCCTTCGATCTGGTCAGACGCGTACATGAAGATCACCGCAGCAGCATTCGCCGCATCCGTGGTCGGCTTGTCGTACTGGTTGCCCACGCGCTTCGGATCGTTGACCGCGTTCAAATATGTCTGGTTCGCCGTGTTCGAACTCGCCACCCCATCGCGGAACGCCGCGCACGCCGCCTTCTGCGCCGCAACCGCAGGATCCGCGCCCGGCGACACCGACGAAACAATCGTCACACGCGGAGCCTGAACCGGACTCCAACCACAACCCGTCACCAAAAAACCACCAGCAAGCAGCGCCAACACCCCACCCACAGAAAACCGACCCGTCATAATCCCGAGCCTAACACGCGAGGCTGGCGGCTACGCCTCGTAGTTCTCGACCATGCCCTCCCAGGCGCGGCGGGCCTCTTCCAGCACGCCGTACGTGTCGGACATGAGGACCGCGTCGAGGCTGCCGGGGTTTGGGCAGCCGAAGGACTGGGCCTGCTGCCAGTAGACGAGCACGATCTTGAAGAAGCCCGCGCGGCGCGACTGCACCCAGTCCGCGCCCTTGGCCAGGGCGGCGGCGGTCTCGCCCCAGTCCGCGAGGGCCGACTGGGCGTCCTGCGAGGCCTCCGCGAGCTCGGTGTGCATCCCGCGCTCCAACGCGCCCGCCGCGGCCTGCGCGGTCTTGGCCTTGAGCTCGGCGAGGTCGCCGTGCAGCTCCTCGACCTCGGCCTGGATCTCCTGCGCCAGGGCCGCGAGCTGCGTGAACTGCGCCTCGTCGAAGTCGGGGAAGTAGTGCTTCTGGTCGATGAGCTGGGCGGCGCTCTTCAGGTCGCCGGTCAGGTAGTCCATCGTCAACCCCGCCATGAGCTCCCGTTCCTTTCTCGAACGGCGCGTTCGGCGCCGAGCAGATCAATACCGACCATCATCGGGCAACCCGGCCGTCCTGTCAACCCTCGCGCGGGCCCGCCGGGGACTCCCTCGGCGGGGGCCGGTTGTGGCCCACGAGGAGGGTGCGGGACTGGACGTACTCCTCGGCGGCAGGCTCCGCCCACTCCTGCAGCGGATGGCGCGCGAGCAGCTCCAACACGGTGGGGCGGGGCGGTCGGGTCTGCTTGGTGTCCCGGCCCCACCGGGTCACCTGGGTGTACTGCTCGATGTAGCGCTCGTATGCCCCTGAGGTCCATTCGTCCTCGGAGCCGCGCTGGGTGAGGACCGCGTCGTCGTGCGCGGCCCACTGCGCGAACACCAGGTCGCGCTCGGAGGAGGCCGGGGCGGAGGAACCGACGACGAGGAGGGACCACGGGTCCACCTCGACGGCGAGGCCGACCCCGAACTCCTCGTTCTCCAGCGCGTAGACGCACTCCACCGCGAGCGACCAGGGGGCGGGGCTGGTCCGGCCCTGGCGGCGCACCAGCTCGCGGTAGCGGGACACGGGGTCTTCGGTCAGGGCCGCGACCGCGTCGAGCTCCTTGAGCCGCTCCTCGGCGCGCGCCTTGTTCCGCACGAGCGAGGACTTGTCGACCGCGCACAGCTCGACGAACTCGGGCGGGACCGCCGTGACCAGCTCCACCAGGCCGTTCGCGGGCTTGGGCGCGCCTTTCGCCTTGCCGCGCTCCTGCCAGTCCTCCTCGGCGAGCCGGTCGCGCAGCGCATCGGCCCGGCGCTGCTCGTCCTTGGGCAACCGCGCGCCGAGGCCGAAGCCCGCTTGCAGCGCGCTCGCGCCCAAGAACGCGGTGTTCCAGGCGTGCAGCGCGGCTTTGGACGCGGCGGAGCCGTGGTCGAGGAGCACGCCCGCGGGCCAGCCGCCCACCAGCATCTGGGCGACCTGCGCCGCGCCGCTGAACCCTTGGCCGACGCCGGAGAACAGCCGCTGGGCCTGGTCCGCGAGGGTCCCGCGCCGCCCGACGACCCGCTGGTACAAGTCGGGGAAGTCGGCCCCGAGCTCGGAGACGCCGCGCTCGTGCAAGTCCAGGGCGGGGATCGGCACGGGCTCGGGCAGGCCTGCGGGCGGGCCGTACTGGCCCGCGCGGCCGAGCGCCTCGAGAGAGACCCGTCCGGCGAACGGGTTGTAGAGCAGGCCCATTTCTCGAAGCCTACCCGCAGCGGGCCTTAGATCTCGCGGCCGACTTCGGCGAGTTGGCCTGCGGAGGAGCCGTCGTGCTCGTCCTGCACCCCGACGCCCGCGCGGGTCTTGGCGATCAATCCGTCCAGCCGTGCCACGAAGCTGTCCATCTGCCCCACGCGGTTGGCGGTGTGCGATTCGAGCACCCGCCGCGCGGACGCGCCGATGGCGTTGTCCGGGTACTGCACGCCGGTCGAGGCCTCGTGGAAGCGCTCGGCGAGGCCCACCGCCTTGTGCGCGATGTCGTCGGCCCGGTTCAACAGGGCCGCGACCTCGTCGTGGATGTGCCCCGCGTCGGCGTTCTCGATCCCGCTCGCCATATCGGCCCTCATTTCCGCCTCGTCGCCCTCGATTCCCGTTGGAATCCCTGGAATCGCTAGAATCTCTGTGCCGACGAGGCTACCGCATCCCCCGGACCTGCACAAGAGTTGCCAAAACGGGCGGGCGGGCCGCGAAGCGCGCGGCCCCCTGCCTCACTTGCAGGTGGCGGCCAGCTTGTCGGCCACGCCTTCCCATTGCGCGGCATTCGGGTCGAGCCGGTCCGGGCCCGCATGCCCGCCGAGCAAGGCCGCCCGGTCACGGGCGAGCTGCACGAACTGCTTGAACTGGGCGGCGAGGGCCGGGTCGAGCTGCGGCTTGGCCGTGTTCGCCTCGACGTCCTTGGCGACATAAGCGAGGATGACCGCCGCGTTGTCCGCCGCATCGCTCACCGGCCTGGTCCACTGCCCTTGCGGGCGCTTCGGGTCCTCTGCGGCGTGGTGGAAGCCGCTGTCCGCCACCCGCGCGTTCTCCACCGCCTTGTTGAAGACCGCGCAGGCGGCAGTCTTTGCCGAGGCCGCCTCCAACGCCGAGGGGGCCTTGCTCGAGCTCGCGGCGGCGGCGCTGCTGGGCGACGGCCCGGACGCGCCGCTCCTGTCGCAGCCAGCGAGGCCGAAACTTGCGGCAATGACAACGACGGCGCCAACGGCAAAAGGAGATCCCACGAACATGGCCCGAGCATACCGGCCCGCTCGGCAGCCCTCCGCACGAGGAGACGCCGAGGCGGGCGTTGCCCCTGGCGTTCGCCCGGCGGGGGTCAGGCGATGCCGCAGAGCTTGTCGATGGCCTCGGCCGTTGCCCCGTACTCCTCTTTCGACACGCGCTCTAGTTGTGTGGCCTGGTGGTTGGTGTAAATGTCTTGCAGTTTGCGCATCGACGCGACGAGCGCCTCGGCTTTCTCGCCCAGATCGGCTGGCAGCGAGGGCGCAATCTGGGCTTCCAGCGTTCCGGCGGCGTAGCCGAAAACAATCCCCGCGTCGTCTGCCGAGTCAGAGACCCATTTGTCGGGATCGCCCCACTGCGGTTTCGGGTGCTGCTCGTCCCCGGTCGCGGCAGCGATAAAGCGACCCGTCGCGTCCTCGGTCTTCTGGATCTCCTGCGCGTACACGGCGCAGAACGCCTTCTTCGCCGCAGCCGCGTCGACCGTGGCGGCCGCCCCTGCGGGGGCCTCCCGCGCCACCGTGACCACTCGGGGCTCGTACAGATGCGAGCAGCCCGCGACACCCAAAACCAGCCCGCCGAGCACCATCGCCATGAACACCCGCACCGCAGCCCTCCTCATATCCAGACATCGCCCAGCACGCCGACGACGACAAAACCAGAACCCACGACCACGCGCCCAGCATACCGGCCCGGGCCACGGGCGCCGAGAGGCGAGATCAAGCCGCCCCGCAGAGCCTGTCGATGTCGTCTGCCGTCGGGCCGTATTGGTGCAACGTCTCGTCCTTGACCGTCGCCACCGCCTTATGCTGGCGGTAGAGCTCGCCCAGCTTCCGCATGGACGCGACGAGGTCTTTCGCCTTCGCGCTCAGATCACCGGGCAATGAAGATGCGATCTGGCCTTCGAGCGCGTCGGCCGCATAGCCGAAGACAATGCTCGCGTCATCGGCCATATCCCGGAACCAGTGGTCCGGGTCGTCCCAATTGGTGTCCGGGTGCTGCTCGTCCCCCGCAGAGGCTGCGCCAAACCGAGTTGTCGCGTCCTCGGTCTTCTGGATCTCCTGGTCGAACACGGCGCAGAACGCCTTCTTCGCCGCAGCCGCGTCGACCGGGGCCGCCGCCGTGGCGGGGGCCTCCCGCGCCACCGTGACCACCCGGGGCTCGTACAGATGCGAGCAGCCCGCGAAGCACAAAGCCAGCCCGCCGAGCACCATCGCCATGAACGCCCGCACCGCAGCCCTCCTCATATCCAGACATCGCCCACGACGACAAAACCAGAACCCACGACCACGCGCCCAGCATACCGGCCCAGGCCGCAGCCGTCGCGCGGCAGGATTCAGGCCAATCCGCAGAGCTTGTCGATATCGTTCGCCGTCGGGCCGTACTGCTCGGTGGACTCGGCTTTGAGGTCTCGCACAGCCGAATGCCGCGCATAGAGGTCCTGGAGCGTGCGCATCGACGCGACGAGGGCCTGCGCCTTCACGCGCAGATCGCCGGGCAGCGACGACGCGATCTGCGGCTCCACGGCGTCCGCCGCATAGCCGAAGATGATGCTCGCGTCATCGGCCATGTCGCTGAACCAATGGTCCGGGTCGTCCCAATTGGTGTCCGGATGCAGCTCGTCCCCCGCAGAAGCTGCGATAAACCGATCGGTGGCGCTTTCCACCTTCCGGACCTCCTGCGCGTACACGGCGCAGAACGCCTTCTTCGCCGCAGCCGCGTCGACCGGGGCAGTCGCCCCGGCGGGGGCCTCCCGGGCCACTGTGACCACCCGGGGCTCGTACAGATGCGAGCAGCCCGCGACGCCGACGGCCACCGAGAGCACTCCGAACAGCGCACGTCGCATCCGATCCTCCTCCGCAATCCCGACACCCCTCGGGCGCACACGCGGCCATCCTCCCGCATCCCGAGAATGCTGTCAATCCGAGCTTTCCGCCGACGAACGGCCCGCGCGCAGCTAGCGCAGCAGGCCCTCGATCGGGCCCGCCGCGAAGTTCACCAGGAACGCCACCGCCACGACGGCGAGCAGGGGGTGCACCTCGCGCCAGCGCCCCGTCCCGACGCGCAGCAGCACCCACGCGATGCAGCCGACGCCGATGCCGTCCGCGATGGAGTAGGTGAACGGCATCGCCACGATGGTCAAGAACGCGGGCAGGGCGACTTCGAACTTGGCGAAGTCGATCTCGCGGACGTTGCCGATCATCATCGCCCCCACCACGACCAGCGCGGGGGTCGCGGCCTCGACCGGCACCACCTTGTAGAGCGGGGTGAGGAACATGGCCAAGAGGAAGAGTGCCCCGGTGACGACATTGGCGAGGCCGGTGCGCGCGCCCTCCCCGATGCCGGTGGCGGACTCGACGAACACGGTGTTCGAGGAGGCGGAGCCCGCGCCGCCCGCGACCGCGCCGAACCCCTCGACGGTGAGCGCGCGGCCCAGGCGCGGCAGCGACCCGTCCGGGTTGATCAGCCCGGCCTGTTTGCCGAGCCCGGCCATCGTGCCCATCGCGTCGAAGAAATTCGCGAGGAGCAGGGTGAACACGAGGAGGGCCGCCCCGAGGACGCTCATATGGTGGAAGACTCCGAGCACGCTGAACTGCCCGAGCAGGGACAGGTCGGGCACGGAGAGCACCGCCGTCGGCGGGGCGGGGACGGTGAGGCCCCAGCCTTTCGGGCCGGGCCCGAGCTTCGCGAACGCCTGCACGGCGAGGGAGACGGCGGTCATCGCGACGATGCCGATCAGGATCCCGCCGCGCACCTTGCGCGCCACCAGCACCGCCATGAGCCCCAGCCCGACCGCGAAGACGAGCGTCGGCAGGCTGGCGATGGACCCGCCGATGCCCAGGCCCAGGGGGACGGTGGTCCCCGCCGCGTCGGGGACCCGGCGGACGAACCCCGCGTCCACGAGCCCGATGAGCGTGATGAAGCAGCCGATGCCCGCCGCGATGGCCGCGCGCATCTCGGGCGGGATCGCGTGGAAGACGGCTTCGCGCAGGCCGCTGGCCCCGAGCAGCACGATGAGCAGGCCCTCGACGACCACCAGGCCCATGGCCTCGGGCCAGCTGACCTTGAGGACCACGCTGGTCGCGAGGAGCGCGTTGATGCCGAGGCCCGCCGCGAACGCGAACGGGTAGTTGGCGACGACCCCGAAGAGCAGGCACATCCCGCCCGCGACGAACGCCGTGACGGCGGCGACCTGGTCGATGGAGAGGGCGTGGCCCAGCACGTCCGGCTTGCCGCCGAGGATGAGCGGGTTGAGCACCACGATGTAGCTCATCGCGACGAAGGTGACCGCGCCGCCGCGCAGCTCGGCGCCGACGCTGGAGCCCCGCTCGGTGATGGAGAAGAACCGGTCCACCGCCGACAGCGGCGTGTTGCGCGTGCCCTCGGCGGGCAGGGTCGTGCTCATGCGCCGACCTTAACGGGCGAGTACGGTTGACGCATGGCGAACGAGCGGACCGAGCGAGCGCAGCCCGTTGAGCTGGGACAAAGGTGGAAAGACCCCGCCCCCGTCGTGATCGCGATCAGCGCGCTCTGGCTCCTCGGCCTCTTCGCGGCGCTGGCGACCGGCCACTGGTCGGGCTGGGGCGAGGCCTGCCTCGCCGGGCTCGTGGTGGGGACGCTCGGGTTCGCGCTGTTCCTCAGCCAGCGCCGCGCCGCGCGGCGCGGCGACCGCACAGCGCAGCGGGGGCTATAGGGGCAGCGGGGTTTGTCGGCGCGCGGGCTCGCCGGGGCCGCGCGGCTCACGCGAAGCGGATCACCGAGGCCACGCCCGCGACCAGGCAGTACGCCGCGAACGGCACGAGCGTGTGATTGTGGAAGTAGCGGGTCAGGAACTTCACCGACAGGTACGCGGCGACCGCCGCGACCAGCGAGCCGACCAACGCCTGCGCCAGGACAGCCTGGCCCTGCGGTCCGGCCAGCTCGGGCAGTTTCAAAACGCCCGCCGCCAGGATCACCGGGGTCGCGAGCAGGAACGCGAACTTCGCCGCGTCCTCGTGGCTGAGGCCTCGGACCAGGCCGCCGACCATGGTGACGCCCGAGCGGCTGATCCCCGCGAAGAGGGCGAGCGACTGGGCGGCTCCGATGCCCGCCGCGCCTGCCACGCCGACCTGGTCGAGCTCGCGCGTTGCCGACTCCCGGCGGCGCAGCACCTCGCCGCCCGCCAGGATCAAGCCGTTGATCGTCAAGAAGACCGCCGCCGCCAGCGGTTTCGCGAACAGCACCCGCAGCGGGTGCTCGAAGGCGAGGCCCAGCACGCCGACCGGGACGCAGGCGATGACCAAGAGCCAGGCCAGGCGCTGCTCGGACGTCTCGACCCGCCGCGTGCGCGCCGAGGTCGCCAACGCCTTGACGACCGCGATGTAGTCGCGCCAGTAGAACACCAACAGCGCCAGCGCGGTCGCCACATGCAAGGCCACCACGAACGCCAGGTACGGTGTGCCCTTGCCGGAGTCGCCCTGGGTGACCAGCTCGTTCCACGAGCCGCCCAGCCAGGCGGGCAGCAGCACGGAGTGCCCGAGGCTGGAGATGGGGAACAGCTCGGTCACCCCCTGCAGCGCGCCGATCACCACGGCCTGCGCGTACGTCAACGCTGACATTGAGCCTCCTAGGACTGGGCCTTCTCGGATTGGGCATTCTCGAACTGGGCCGTCTCGGGCGAGGGGAATTTCCGGACGACCGCGCCCGCGGCGAGCGCCACCAGCACGCCGAGCGTCCACCCGGCGAGCACGTCGGTGAGCCAATGCACGCCGAGATAGAGCCGCGAGACCCCGACGAGCAGGGAGAACAGCACGCCCGCGCCGACGACCGGCCACACCCATGCCTGGGCCGCGCGGCGCAGGACCAGCACGACCAGTGCCGTGGCGAGCGCGGCCGAAAGCGTCGCGTGCCCGGAGGGGAAGGAGTAGCCCGGCCCGTCGGCCAGCCATTGGGCCGACGGCGGACGCAGACGTTTGACCAGCATCTTGACCGAGAACAACACCACGCAGCTGAGCGTGGTGGTCATCGCGAGGAACGTGGCCTGCTTGGGCGCGCGGGCCCGCCACAGCAGCAGCCCGGAGAGCAGCATCGTCACCAGAACCACGGTGGTGGTGCTGCCGAACAGGCTGATCGCCTTCTCGACCGGGTCGAGCCAGCCGACGCGATGGGCGACGAACCAGTCGTGCGCCTGCTGGTCGACGGCGGGCACGGTCACCAAGCGGCTCTCATTCGGTTTCGGCGGCTTCGGCGACGGCCTCAGTCTCTGCGGATTCGACAGTCTCGGCGACGGCCTCAGTCTCTGCGGATTCGACAGTCTCGGCGACGGCCTCAGTCTCTGCGGATTCGACAGTCTCGGCGAATGCAGTCTCGTCGGCGACAGTCTCGGCGGCTTCGCCGGTCTCAGCCTCTGCGACGACGGCAGCCTCAGCCCCTTCGGCAGTCTCGGCCTCTACGACGGCGACGGCCTCTTCAGCGACAGCCTCAGACTCTTCGACGACGGGCTCCGCGACGATCTCGATGCCCTCGACGAGCTCGGTCACGCCCCCGGCCACCTGGGCCTTCTGCGGGATCGACACATCCGACTCGACGACGACGTCGCTGTGCGCCCCACAGCCGTAGTTCGCGTCCACCACTCGCCCGTCCGCCGCGTACTCGTTCGCGCACACGCCGAACGAGGCCGACAGCGAGCCCTCGAGCGGGACATAGAAGCCGCAGGCCGCGCACCGTTTCGGGGCGACAACGGCCATCGGCGCCGACGGGCCGAACAGGCCGTCGTGCCAGCGCTGCGCGGCTTGCGCCCGGCCCACGATGCTCAGCGTCTTGGTCCGGCCGATGTCGACGGAGCCCATCAGCTCGTCCAAGTCCTCGTCGCCGGAGCCTGCGTGCGCGGGCACCAGGCGCCGGTCGTTCGCGGGGGTCGGCAACAAATCGCCGACGCCGAGGTCCCCGGCCTGCACCCGGCGCTCCCACGGCACCCACTCCGGCGCGACGAGCGCGTCGGGCCCGGGCAGGAGCGCGACCTCGCTGACAGTGATCTTGTCCTGGTCGGGGCAGCCCGCGACCACGGCGGACCAGCGCCAGCCCCGGTATCCTGGCAGCAGGGACTCGAAGAAGTGCGTGACCGAGGCCGAGCCTTCCCTGGCGCTGCCGAGGTGCGCCCCGACCGCCAGGGACTCGTCGTCGCCGAACCGCGCCTTGAGCGCGTCGGCCGCGAGATCGGCCGCCTGTTCCAGGCGAACCAGGAGTTCCTCGTCGGCCGGAGCCTCCACCATCGTGATGAGCATTCAGTCATAATAACGTGAAGACGCGAGACAGACGAGGCGGTGATGATGGTCGACCCGAACGGGCTGGACCGACGCCTCATGCCGCATCCGGGACAGGCCCGGTATCCGCTGCCGCCCGACCGGGGGCTCTCCCCGTACCAACAGGGCCAAACGCCGCCCGCGCCTGCCTACGAACCGCCCCCCGAGCTGCCCCGACAGCCTGAGGCCACCCCGGCGAGCCGGATCGTGCAGGGCGGAGTCTTCCGGCAGCAGCCAGTGGACCCCGAAGCCGCGCGGGCGGACGACGGGCCCGCCGCCGACCCGGAGGAGCCGAGGCCGCTGCACCGGAGGATGGCCGCGAAGAGCAAGGACCTGACCTCCAAGGGCATCGCCCAGTTCCGCAGGGCCGCGAACGCGGACGGCGCCGACCAGTCGGGGCTCGCCGCGCTCACCTACCCCGTCATCGTCAACAGCGCCTGCGACGCGGCGATGGCCATCGCCCTCGCCTCGACGCTCTTCTTCGCCGCAGCGAAGGCGGAGAGCCAGACGCGGGTGCTGCTGTACTTGCTGGTCAACATCGCCCCGTTCGCCCTCATCGCCCCGCTCATCGGCCCCTTCCTCGACCGGATCCAGCAGGGCCGCCGCGCCGCGCTCGCCGTCTCGTTCGCAGGCAGGGCCGTGCTCGCCCTGGTCATCGCGTCCAACTGCGCCTGGGACCAGGCGAGCGGCCAACTGCACTACGACCCGTACGTCCTGTACCCGTGCGCGCTCGGGATGATGGTGTTCAGCAAATCGTTCGTGCTGCTCAAGGCCGCCGTCACCCCGCGCGTGCTGCCCAGCGAGATCGACCTCGTGCGCACCAACGCGCGGCTCAACATGTTCGCGCTGGTCGGCGGGTCCATCGCGGGCGGCGCGGTCGCCATCGTCGTGGAGTTCGTCGCCAGCAAGCTCTTCCACCAGCCCGGCGGCATGCTGCTCATCATCGTGTTCGGGGCGTTCGGGGCGTGGCTGTGCCTGCGCATCCCGAAGTGGGTGGAGATCACCGAGGGCGAGGTGCCCGCCACGCTGAGCTACCACGAGGAGGCCCAGCCCGCCGAGGCGCGGGGCGGGCGCTGGTGGGACAAGCTGCGCGGCCTCGGCAAGACCAAGGTCCCGTTCGGGCGGGGCGTGATCACCGGGCTCTGGGGGGCGGGGACGATCCGCTGGATGGTCGGCTACCTCTTCCTCTATGTCGCGTTCTTCTCGAAAGCGCACCACGAGGGCGGGCCCAAGTCGCTGCTCACGCTCGGGATCATCGGCGGGGCGGCGGGGGTCGGCACGTTCGCGGGCACCGCCATGGGCACGAAGACGACGTTCGGCAAGCACGAGCGGGTCATCCTCGCCCTGCTCGGCTCCGTCATCGGCGTCAGCGCGATCACCGCGCTCACCCACACCATCCTGACCGCCGCGATCTCCGGATTCGTCGTCGGCTTCGCCGCCGCCGTGTCCAAAACCGCGCTCGACGCCTCGATCCAAGACGATCTCCCGGAGGAGTCGCAGGCCAGCGGTTTCGGCCGGTCCGAAACGGTGCTGCAGCTCAGCTGGGTGGTCGGGGCCGCGATGGGCCTGTTGGCCCCGACCGAGCTGCAGTGGGGCTTCCTCATCGCCTCGGCCGTGCTCGTGCTGGGCGGCGCGCAAACCTACGCGAGCCATATCGGCAGATCGTTCGTCCCGAACCTCGGGGGCAAACGGCCCGAGCACGCCGGCTCTGGAGGCACAGCACCGCACGCCGGCTCTGGAGGCACAGCACCGCACGCCGGCTCTGGAGGCACAACGCCGCGCGCGGGCTCGTGAGGCACAGCGCCGCGCGCGGGCCGCGTACGCTGATCCCATGTCGACCTGGCCCGCGGGGCTCAAAAAACCAGCGTTCGTCCTCGGATTCGTCGCCGTCGTCGCGGTCCTCGTCGCCGTCGTCTCGACTGTCTTGGCCCTGCGCGCGCCCAAGCAGTCGCCCGCGCTCGCGCTGTGGATCTCGTCCGGGACCTACACGCAGGTGCGCCCGGTGTACGACTGCGACTTCGATTTGAAGGAATGCCGCACCCCGCCCGGCTCGGGCAAGCCCACGCGCATCCAGGCAGGCCCGGACGACCGGGTGCTGGTCTCCGTCCCCGAGGACGTCGCGAAGGGCTGGCTCCTCGACCTGGTCTGGTTCCGCGAGACCCCCGAAGGCGTGCAGGTGTACCACCCCCAGCCCCAGACCTTCCTGAAAAAGGGGGATCCGACGTTCGCGACGTGGATCGAGCCGAAGGGGGACGGCTGGCGGCTGCGTTCGTTGGCCGTGGAAGCCCCCTCGCGCGTGCTCGACCCCGCGCAGGACAACGTGCTCTCCCGTGCCGTGTGGATCGCCTGCGCGGACGACTGCGGCGGGCTCCGGGCCAGCGGCTAGGGCCGAACCCGGAGACGGAACGTCCCCCACGGCCGAGGGCCTGGGGGACGTTCCGCGAAAAGACGTAGTAACTATGACGTAGTAACTATAAGGAGAAGCGGGACTAGCCCTCCAGCTCCTTCGCGACCGCGCGCAGCACTTCGGCGATCCGGCGGCCGGTCGCCCGGTCCGGGTTCTTGCTGCGGCGCAAGTCGGGCTGCACCTTCGCCTCGAGGACCTTGATCATGTCCTCGATCATGCCGTGCAGCTCCTCGGGAGAGTGCTTCTGCGTCGGGCGCTCGGGGCGCTCGGAGCGGCCCCGGCCACGGCCTTCCTCGGCCACCGCAGGCGTGGAGAGCACGCGGATCGAGAGCGCCTGCGGGCCACGGCGCCCGTCCGCCATGCCGAACTCGACGACCTGCCCGGGCTTGAGCCCATCCAGCCCCGCAGGCAGCGCCGCAGAGCCGACGTAGACGTCATCGCCGTCCTCTTGCGTCAAAAAGCCGAAGCCCTTGTCCGCGCTATACCACTTGACCTTCCCCGTGGGCACAGTCATCACCATTCTCATTCCATGTCCCAGAGCGCGCCCAAGGAGAGCGCCGGCGGGACGACCGAAAACTTGCCGGGTCAGTGTAGTTCCTCCACGGCGAAAAGAGAAGCGGAAAAACCGGGTTAGGCTGAACGCATGGTCCTGCATCTCGCCGACCTCAGCGACAATTTGGCCGACCCGCGCGCGCTGCGCGACGCGTACGGATCCTTCCCCAGCGGCGTGGTCGCCGTGTGCCGCCTGCTCGACGGCGAGCCGGTCGGCCTCGCGGCGAGCTCGTTCGTCTCGGTCTCCATCGACCCGCCGCTGGTCTCGGTGTGCGTGCGCAACGAGTCGCAGACCTGGCCGCAGGTCAACACCGCCCCGAGCATCGGGCTGAGCGTGCTCGCGGGCCATCAGCACGCCCATGGCAGGGCGCTGGCCGGACCGGCGGAAAAGCGGTTCGACGACGTGCGCTGGCACTCCTCGCCCACCGGCGCGGTGTTCTTGGCGGACGCCGCCGCGTGGCTGGAGTGCGCGGTCGAGCAGGAGATCCCCGCAGGCGACCACCACATCGTCGTGCTGCGCATTCGGTCCCTGGCCGTCGACCCCGGCGCGGAGCCGCTGGTCTTCCACGCGTCCAGATTCCGTTCTTTGCACTCATGACTGCACGCGCCCAGGTTCCGCGCCATACGTTCGTGACTCCGCGTACCCTGGGCGTATGGCCGTCGTCGCATTAGGCTTACCTAGATCGCAACCCGGAGCCGGGGAGACAGGCTTCGCGGGCATGCCGACGACCGGGCCGATGCTCGACCGCTTCGGGAGGGCCGCGACCGATTTGCGGGTGTCGCTCACCGACCGGTGCAATCTGCGCTGCACGTACTGCATGCCCGAGGAGGGCATGTCCTGGCTGCCGGACGACGACCTGCTCGCCGCCGAGGAGATCTCCCGGCTCGTCCGTGTCGCCGTGACCCGGCTGCACGTCGCCGAGGTCCGCTTCACCGGGGGCGAGCCGCTGCTGCGCAGGGAGCTGCCCGAGATCCTGCGCGCCGCCGCCGCGCTGCGCCCCCGCCCAGAGCTCTCGCTCACCACGAACGGCCTCGGCCTCAAGCAGAAGGCGCGGCTGCTCGCCGATTGCGGCCTCGACCGGTTGAACGTCTCGCTGGACGCCGCCGATCCGGCCACCTACGCGGAGTCGACCCGGCGGGACCGGTTCGCCGACGTGATCGCGGGTCTGGCCGCCGCCTCCGCCGCAGGCCTCCGCCCGGTGAAGGTCAACGCCGTGCTGACCCGGCGCGGCTCGTCCGGGGGCAAGGATTGGCGCGACGTCGCCGCCGAGCTGCTCGACCTCTGTCTCGCCTCGGGATACGAGCTGCGGTTCATCGAGCAGATGCCGCTGGACGCGGGGCGGTCCTGGACGCGCGCGGAGATGATCACCGCCGACGAGATCCTGGAGGCGCTCGGCAGCCGCCACCGCCTGAGCCCCGACCCCGCCCCACGGGGCAGCGCGCCCGCTGGGCGGTGGCTGGTGGACGGCGGCCCGGCTTCGGTCGGCGTGATCGCGTCGGTGACCAAGCCGTTCTGCGCCGACTGCGACCGGACCCGGATCACCGCCGACGGACAGGTCCGCAACTGCCTGTTCGCCGCCGAGGAGACCGACCTGCGGGCGCTGCTCCGCTCGCCAGGCCTGGACGAAGAGGCCCTCGACGAGGCTTTGGCGCTGCGCTGGCGCCAGGCCATGTGGACGAAACGGACCGGGCACGGCATGGACGACCCCTGGTTCCAACAGCCCGAGCGGCCGATGAGCGCGATCGGCGGGTAGGGCGCGCAGTGGACGAGGACAACATGGGCGACGTGACCGTTCGCTTCTTCGCGGCGGCGGAGGAGGCCGCAGGCGAGGCGGAGACGACCTGGCCGCTCGCGGGGGGAGCCACCCTCGGCGGGCTGCTCGACGAGCTCGTCCGAGCGAAACCCGCGCTCGCGGGCGTGCTCCCCTCGTGCTCCTACCTCTATAACAGTGTGGCCGCGCGAGACCCCCAGCAGCGCCTTTCCCCCGGTGGCACGGTCGATGTGCTCCCCCCTTTCTCAGGCGGCTAGCCTTTCCTGGCAGTTCGCTCCGAGGCGCCTTGGGGGTTTCGACACGAATTCCCAGATTCTTTGGTGGTTTCGTACAAAAAACTCTCTTAGATTTCGTTTCCAACGACTATGAGCTTCGTCACAATAACATTTGGGTAACAGATTGGGCGAGCCGCTGACACGCTGAGCTGACCAGGCGGGATGAAGGGGTCCCCGGAAATTTCGCGTTTTCGGAGCGCCGCCACGAACTCTAAGAGATCTCTAATGGCAGCTGCTTCCGACGCGGCAAGCCGTTAGTGTCAGCTCAGGTCGGACCCCTCCGACACACCCCGGTTTCCCGGTGAGACCCAACGATATTGAGCCCTTCGAGCCATCTGGGTCTTCCGAAGCCGGATCCCGAAAACCCCACCAGACGGGGGAAGGAAAGGAACACACACTATGAGCGGACGCCACCGTAAACAGAGCGAGTCCGGCAACATCGCCGGCAAGGCCGCACTCTCCGGCCTCGCGCTGACCGGTGCCGGCATGTGGTTCGCGAGCGCCGCAGAGGCCGCGACCGACGACCAGTGGGACCGTGTCGCGGCCTGCGAGTCCGGCAACAACTGGAAGATCAACACCGGCAACGGCTACCAGGGCGGGCTGCAGTTCTCCCCGAGCACGTGGAACGCGCACGGCGGCGGCCAGTTCGCCCCTGCCGCGAACCTCGCCACCCGCGAGCAGCAGATCGCCGTCGCCGAGCGCGTCCTGGCCTCCCAGGGCCGCGGCGCATGGCCGGTGTGCGGCCACGGCCTCGGCGCGGCCACGCTGCGCAACGCCGCCCCCGCCCCGCACGCTCCTGAGACCGTGCAGCCGAAGCAGTCCGCCCCGGACGTCGTGATGGTCTCGAACGTCGAGAAGGACGCCATCTCCGACCACGCCGCCCCGGCTGTCGCCAAGTCGGTCTCGGCCGCCCCGGCACCCGTCCAGGCCGCCTCGTTCGCGGAGATCGCTTCCGAGATGCAGATCGGCCCGGCCAACGACCTCCGCGCCCCGGCCCCTGCGGTCGACCCGGCCGACGACGCCGACGCTCCTGCGGTCGAAGCCCCCGAGGCGGAGGCCCCTGTGGCCGAGACCGCCCCGGTGGAGGAGGAAGCTCCGGAGGCCGTGGACGTCGCGCAGACCGACGAGGCCGCCCCGGCGGACGACGTCCAGACCGTCGAAGCCGCAGCCGACGCGGGCTCGCTGGACAGCTTCGTCGACGCGGCGAAGGACAAAGGCATCGAGGTCAACGTCTAAAGACGTAGCAAGGCCCTAAGGCACAGCGAAGAGGCCCGTGCCGCCAAATATGGCGGCATGGGCCTCTTCCTTTTCCCGCCCGCACTCCCCCTCAACCGCACGCGAGGAGCAGCCATGAACCAGTCGCCGAATTTGCCCGGCGTCGAGCACCGCTGGGTCGAAGCCAACGGGATCCGCTTCCACGTGGCAGAGGCAGGGCATGCCGTCGGCGCAGGGGCGAAGCGCCCCGGCAAGGCGGTCGTGCTCGTGCACGGGTTCCCGCAGCACTGGTGGACGTGGCGCGGCGTGATCCCGCTGCTGGCGGAGCACCGCCATGTCGTCGCGCTCGACCTGCGCGGACACGGATGGTCGGACGTGCCCGACGAGGGATACGACAAGAAGACGCTCGCCAGGGACATCGTCGCCGCGGTCGCGGCCCTCGGGCTGGACAAACCGGTCCTGGTCGGGCACGACTGGGGCGGCTGGTCCTCGCTGGTCGCCGCCTCCTTGCACCCGGAAGCGTTCACGGCGGTGGCCTCTGTCGCCGTGCCCGCGCCGTGGAGCTCGTTCCCCGCCAAACGCCCGCGCGCCCTCCTCTATCAGGACGTCCTCGCCAGCGCGTTGGGCCCGTGGCTCATCCGAGCGGGCAAACAGCGCTTCCTGCGCCTGCTCTACAGCAAAGGCGTCGTCCCCGGCTCGCGGACCGAGGAGAACGTCGAGGTCTTCCTTGAGCGCTATCGCGACCCCGCACGGGCCGCCGCCGGGTCCGCCCTCTACCGGACGTTCGTCCGTTCGGAGTGGCCCGAGCTGGCGGCTGGGACGTACGTGCCCGGTCCGCCGCCTCTTCCGACTCTGCTCGTCCGTGGCGCGCAGGACCAATTGCTCGGCGAGCGAGCGCTGCTGCGCGCGGGGCAGGCCGGGGCGGACATTTCGTTCCACACGATCGACGGCGGCACGCACTGGCTTCCGGAGGAGCAGCCCGAAGCGCTCGCCGAGCGGCTGCTGGCCTTCGCGGGCACGGTCGACCCCCAGTTTCCGAACTAGGCCCCCGCCACCCATTCAGAGGTTCCATCCGCGCCCTGCTCGTCTGCTTCGCTCCCGACTCGACCAGTTTCCGAACTAGGCCCCCGCCACCCATTCGGACGAGCCGTCCGCGCCCTGCTCGTCTGCTTCGCTCCCGACTCGACCAGTTTCCGAACTAGGCCCCCGCCACCCATTCGGACGAGCCGTCCGCGAAGTGCTGCCGCTTCCACACCGGAATCTGGCGTTTGATCTCGTCCACGAGGTCGCGACAGAGGTCGAAGGCCTCGGCCCGATGGTCGGCGGCCACGGCCACCACCAAAGCCGCGTCGCCGATCCGCAGCCTGCCCACCCGGTGGCTCGCGGCCACCGCCCGGACGCCCGCCCGCCCCGCCGAGACCTCGGCCACGACCTCGGCGAGCCGCTGCCCCGCAGTCGGGTGGCTCCGGTATTCGAGCTCGAGGACGCTGCGGCCCGCGTCGTGGTCGCGGACGTTCCCGCTGAACCCGACCACCGCGCCCGCATGGCCATCCGCCGCCTGCGACACCAGCGCCTCATGCTCGGCGAGCGAGATCGGGTCCTCCCCGACCTGCGCCCGCACGATCTCCATGCTCAATGGTCTCCCCCCGCGAGCTGCTGCAACGCGTGGCCGAGCACCCCGTCCAAAACGGCGAGCCCGTCCTGCACGCCGCCCCGCGAGCCGGGCAGGTTGACCACGAGCGTGCGCCCCGCCACCCCCGCCGTCCCGCGCGAGAGCACGGCGGTCGGCACCTTGCTCTCGCCGGACCTGCGGATCGCGTCCGCGAGGCCGGGGATCTCGTAGTCGAGCAGCGCCTTGGTGGCCTCCGGGGTCCGGTCCGCCACGGAGATCCCCGTCCCCCCGGTGGTGATCACGACGTCCGGCTGCCCGGCGACCTCCAGGGCGAGCGTCCCGGCGAAGTCCTCGCCGTCGGCCCGCACAAAAACGGCGGCCTGGAAACCGCGCTCCGCAAGCCATGCGGCGATCAGCGGCCCGGTCCTGTCCTCGTACACGCCCGAGGCCGCGCGGGTCGACGCGACGAGGACCACGGCCCTCGGCGCGGCGCTCATTCCGGCCCTGCCGTCCACAACCCCGTCTTGCCGCCTTCTTTGCGCACCACGCGCACCTCGCCGAGCCACGAGGCCGGGTCGACGGCTTTCACCATGTCGTGCAGCGTCAGACCGGCGACCGCGACGGCGGTGAGCGCCTCCATCTCCACGCCGGTGCGGTCCGTGGTCTCCGCGACCGCCTCGACGTCGACGCCCGAGTCGTCGAGCTCGAAGGACACCGCCACCTTGGTGAGCGCGATCTGATGGCAGAGCGGAATGAGCTCCGAAGTCCGTTTGGCGGCCATGATCCCCGCGATCCGCGCGACGGCGAACGCGTCCCCCTTCTTCGCCGTCGGGTCGGCCAACGCCCGCAGCGCGGCCTCGCTCGCATGGAAACGCCCCGTCGCCGTCGCGCGCCGCTTGCCCGGCTCCTTGCCGGACACGTCCACCATCCGGGCCGCCCCGGACTCGTCAAGATGGGTGAGCTGAGCGGGGGACTCGGCCACCGTGGTTAGCGGTTGATCCGCGTGGACGGATGCACGTACGGCAGCTGCGCCGCGGGGAGGGGGAACTCCGTCTCGCCGAACGGCGACAGCGCGCCGCTCCAGTCGGTCGCCAGCTCCGAGACAGGGTGCTCGCGCTGCGGCCAGCCCGGATCGACGTACTGCTTCTTCTCGCTCTTGCCCATGCGCGCCATTCTGCCAGAACAAATCCAGTCTCTTCAGACTGGACGCCCGCTCGCGGCCCTACGAGCCGCCGATCCGGAGCTATGATGCAAGCTTCCCCTACTGCCAGGAACGACGACTATGACCACACCCACCGCCGCCCGCCGAGGCCTCGCCGAGCGCCTCGCCCCGTTCTCCTCGACCATCTTCACGGAGATGACCGAGCTGGCCAAGCGAACCCAGTCGATCAACCTCGGCCAGGGCTTCCCCGACACCGACGGCCCGCCCGCCATGCTGGAGGCCGCGCAAAAAGCCATCGCGGAGGGCGTGAACCAGTACTCGCCGGGCCGTGGCTACCTGCCGCTGCGCCAGGCGATCGCGAACGATCGCGCCACGCGGTACGGCACGGTGTACGACCCCGAGACCGAGATCCTCATCACCGTCGGCGCCACCGAGGCCCTCACCTGCGCGATCCTCGCCCTGGTCGAGCCGGGCGAGGAGGTCGTCGCGCTCGAGCCCTGCTACGACAGCTACGCCCCCGCCGTCGCGATGGCCCACGGCACGCTGGTCGGGGTGCCGCTCGTGCCCAAGGACGGGAAGTTCGTCTTCGACCTCGGCCGCTTCGCCGAGGCCATCACCCCGCGCACGCGGCTCCTCCTGCTCAACACCCCGCACAACCCGACGGGGACGGTGCTCACCAACGACGAGCTCGGCGAGATCGCCCGCCTCGCGGCCGAGCACGACCTGATCGTGCTCACCGACGAGGTCTACGAGCATCTGATCTTCGACGGCCTCAAGCACCGTCCGATCGCCGCGCTGCCCGGCATGGCGGAGCGAACGCTGAGCTGTTCGGGCGCGGGCAAGACCTTCAACGCCACCGGCTGGAAGACCGGATGGGTCTGCGGGCCTGCCAGCCTCGTGAACGCGGTCCTCGCCGTCAAGCAGTACGTCACGTTCGTCGGGGCCGCCCCGCTGCAGCCGGCCGTCGCCCTCGCCCTGCGCACCCAGGACGGCTGGATCAGGGGCCTGCGGGCCTCGCTGCTGGACAACCGGGACCGGCTCGCGACGGGCCTCGCCGACGCGGGCTTCCTCGTGTACCCGGCGACGGGGACGTATTTCCTCACCGCCGACCCGGCCCCATTGGGCCATCCGGACGGCGTCGAGTTCTGCCACTGGCTCGCGAACGAGGTCGGGGTCGCCGCCATCCCCTACGCCGGCCTGTCCGACCGCCACGACCTCTACGGCAGCCTGGTGCGCTTCGCCTTCTGCAAGCGGCCCGAGGTGCTCGACGAGGCCCTGGCGCGATTGGCTCAGCTGAACGGCTGACCAGCGGCTTCAAGGTCAGCCGTCTGTTTCGTATTATGATAAGCACTGTCGGAACGGGAGCCCCCAACGCGACAACGCATGCAGACTTCCTCATCAAGAGGGATGGCCTGCGACCTGTCCAAGAACAACAAGGAGAATCCCATGTCCTTCACTCCCTTGAGCGCGACCGTGCTCGGCTCCCCCCGCGTCGGCCCCAACCGCGAGCTGAAGAAAGCCGTCGAGTCGTACTGGGCCAAGAAGTCCAGCGCCGAGGACCTCGCGGCTGTCGCGAAGCAGCTCCGCGCCGACACCCTGACGAAGCTGAAGGACGCGGGCTTTGACTCCGTCCCGGTGAACACCTTCTCCTACTACGACCAGATCCTGGACACCGCGTGGCTGCTCGGCGCCCTGCCGGAGCGCGTCAAGGGCATCGAGAACGACCTCGACCGCTACTTCGCCGCCGCCCGCGGCAACCAGGAGGTCGCGCCGCTGGAGATGACGAAGTGGTTCGACACGAACTACCACTACATCGTCCCGGAGATCTCCCCGTCGACGAAGTTCGCCCTCGACCCGAGCAAGATCTTCGCCGAGCTCGAAGAGGCCAAGGCGCTCGGCGTCCCGGCCCGCCCGGTCGTCGTCGGCCCGGTGACCTTCCTCCTGCTGTCCAAGCCGGTGGACGGCCAGGGCGACCTGCTCGGCCGGATCGGCGAGCTCATCCCGCTCTACAAGGACCTCCTCGCCCAGCTCAAGGCCAAGGGCGTCGAGTGGGTGCAGCTGGACGAGCCGGTGCTCGTGACCGACAAGGGCCAGGCCGCCATCGATGTCGCGGTCTCCGCGTACCAGCAGCTGACCTCCGCGTCCGACCGCCCCTCGGTCCTGCTCGCGACCTACTTCGCGGGCCTCGGCTCCGCGCTGGAGAAGGTCCTCTCCAGCGGTGTGGACGGCATCGCCGTCGACCTGGTCTACGGCTCGGCCGACCACCTCGCGGGCGTGCACTTCAACGGCAAGCTCCTCGTGGCGGGCGTTGTCGACGGGCGCAACATCTGGCGCACCAACCTCGACAAGGCGCTGACCGTGCTCGAAGGCCTCAAGGCCAAGGGCGTGCAGGTCGCCGTCTCGTCCTCCAGCTCGCTCTTGCACGTGCCGTACTCGCTCAAGCCCGAGACGCACCTCGACGACACGCTGCGCTCCTGGCTGGCGTTCGGCGACGAGAAGATCGCCGAGGTCGCGACCCTCGCCAAGGGCCTCAAAGAGGGCCGGGGCGCCATCGCCGCCGAGCTCGACGCGAGCGCCAAGGCGCAGGCCGCCCGTTCGACCGACCCGCGCCTGAACGACAAGGCGCTGCGCGACGAGATCGCGAAGCTGCGCGAGACCGCTGGCCAGCGCGGCCCCGCCGACCAGCGCATCGCGCAGCAGAACGAGGCGCTCGGCATCCCGAAGCTGCCGACCACCACGATCGGCTCCTTCCCGCAGACCCGCGAGATCCGCGTCGCCCGCCAGAAGCTCGTCAAAGGCGAGATCACCGAGGAGCAGTACGAGCAGAACATGCGCGACGAGGTCGCCTCGGTCATCAAGCTCCAGGAGGAGCTGGGCCTGGACGTGCTGGTGCACGGCGAGCCCGAGCGCAACGACATGGTGCAGTACTTCGCCGAGCAGCTCGAGGGCTTCTTCGCCACCTCGAACGGCTGGGTGCAGTCCTACGGCTCGCGCTGCGTGCGCCCGCCGGTGCTCTACGGCGACGTGAAGCGCCCGACCCCGATGACCGTCGCGTGGAGCAAGTACGCGCAGTCGCTCACCGAGAAGCCGGTCAAGGGCATGCTCACCGGCCCGGTCACCATCCTGGCCTGGTCCTTCGTGCGTGACGACCAGCCGCTCGGCGACACCGCGTACCAGGTGGCGCTCGCGATCCGCGAGGAGACCGTCGACCTGCAGAACGCCGGGATCAAGGTCATCCAGGTGGACGAGCCCGCGCTGCGCGAGACCCTGCCGCTGAAGAAGGCCGACCAGGCCTCCTACCTCGACTGGGCCGTCGGCTCCTTCAAGTTCTCCACCTCCGGAGTCGAGGACTCGACCCAGATCCACACCCACCTGTGCTACTCCGAGTTCGGCGAGGTCATCGGGGCCATCGCCGACCTGGACGCGGACGTCACCTCGATCGAGGCCGCCCGCTCGCACATGGAGGTGCTGGACGACCTCAACGCCGCCGGGTTCAAGAACGGCGTCGGCCCGGGCGTCTACGACATCCACTCCCCGCGCGTGCCGTCGGTGGACGAGATCGTCACCTCGCTCAAAGAGGCCCTCGCGGCTGTGCCGGTCGACCGCCTGTGGGTCAACCCGGACTGCGGCCTGAAGACCCGTGGCGAGGCCGAGACCAAGGCTTCGCTGGTCAACCTGGTGGAGGCGACCAAGCAGGTGCGCGCCACCCTCTGATCTCAGTCCTCTGGCTCAGAGCAGAGGCGAGGCCCGGCAGGATTTTCCTGCCGGGCCTCGCTCGTTCTGCCCCCCAGGCTTGCCGGACCCTCGCCCACGGGACAAAGGCTGAGCTCACGGCACAAAGACCCGCAACGCCCCCGGGCGCACCGTGATCGCGCATGGCAGGGTCCCGACCCGTTCGCCGTCCGCGTAGACCAAAGGCTGCTCTGTCACAGGACCCGCCCCGCGCGCCGAGTCCACGCACCGCACGCTAATCGAGGCGCCCCGGTAGGTCGCCACCTCGGGCAGGCGCACATGCGACCCCCCGAACACGGTCGGGAAGAAGCGCAGCAGGCGCCGACGGGACCCGTGCTCGACCACGGTGAGCTCCAGGAGCCCGTCCCCAGGGTCCGCGTCCGGGCAGATCCGCATCCCGCCGCCGTAGCTGCTGGTGTTCCCGATCGCGGCGAGCGCCGCGTCGTGCTCGAACACCTCGCCGTCCACTTCGAAGCGAAGCCTGCGCGGGGCGAGGCGGCCCAGCTCGGCGAACGTGGCGAGGACGTACCGCGCCTTCCCCTTCGGCCAACGCATCCGGTTCGCCCGCTCGCTGACGAGCGCGTCGAAACCGATCGCGACCACCGTGGCGAACGGGGTCTCGCGGCCCTCGTCCTCGACGAGGATCGAGCCGACGTCGAACGAGCGGGTCCGCCCCCGTGCGACGATCCGCGCGGCTTCCTCCGGATCGTGCCTTGGGATGTCGAACTCTCTGGCGAGGTCGTTGCCGGTGCCGGAGGGGATCAGCCCGACCGGCGCGCCTTGGCGCAGCGCCGCAGGCAAGGCCCTGGAGACCGTGCCGTCGCCGCCGACCACGACCAGCGCGTCCGCGGGCCCGCAGACCGCCTCGATCCCGTAGTCGTCCAGCACCGCGCGCGCCGCCTCGCCCGCCTGCGCGGCGGAAGGATTGACGAACAGCTCCGCAGAACGAATCCGCCCGACCGGATCGAACTGGCTCACGGGATCAGCTTCCCAGGGTTGAGGATCCCGTTCGGGTCCAGCGCCGATTTGACCGCGCGCAGCATCGCGACGCCCGCCTCGCCGTCCTCGTCGGCGAGCCACGCGCGGTGGTCGGCCCCCACCCCGTGGTGGTGGCTGATGGTCGCGCCCGAGTCGACGATGGCCTGCGACGCGGCCCGCTTCACTTCGGCCCATTGCGCGATCGGGTCCGCGCCCATCGCGTAGACCACGGTGAAGTACAGGGAGGCGCTCGTCGGGTACACATGGGAGATATGGCACATGACCAGAGCTTTCGATCCGGATGCGGCGAGCGCTTCGAGGAGCGCGCCGGTGACGGCGGCCTTGACCTCGTCCACCTTGCTCCAGATGGCCGCCGTCTCCAAGGTCTCGCATCCCGCGCCCGCCTCGAGGAGCGCGTCGCGCAGGTAGGGGGCGGAGTAGCGCCCCGCGTCCCAGGAATCCGCGAGCGCCGGGCCGAGCTCGGTCCCGCCCGCAGCGCGGAAGGCCGTGGCGGTGAGCTCCGCGAACGCGGCGGTCTCGTCCTCCGGGCCCTCGAACGTGGTCACCGACAGCGCCCCGCCCGGCGAGTCCCCGTCGCCGATCTTGGCCGTCGTCGCGAGGTTCACCCCGGTCTCCATCTCGTCGGACAGCCGCATCGTCGTGGGGCGGAAACCGCTCTGCGCCACGACGCGGAGCGCCGTCTGGCCGCTCGCGAAGTCGGGGAACCGCCACGCCTGCCTGCGCACGCTCGCGGGCTTGGGCCGCACTCGGACGACAACTTCGGTGATCACGCCGAACACGCCTTCCGAGCCGAGGAACACCTGCCGGAGGTCCGGCCCCGCGGCGGACTTCTGCGCCCGGCCGAGCACGAGCGTCCCGCGCGGGGCGACGACCGTGAGCCCGACGACCATCTCGTCGAAACGGCCATGGCCGGAGGAGGCCTGCCCGGAGGACCGGGCGGCGGCGAACCCGCCGATGGTCGCGAACTGGAAGCTCTGCGGATAGTGCCCGAGCCGGTAGCCTCGCCCGCCGAGCAGCTCTTCCGCCTGCGGGCCTGTGAGACCGGCCTGCAGCGTCGCGAGCTGCGAGACCTCGTCCAGCGCCACGAGCTTGTCGAACCGGCGCAGGTCGAGCGCGACCACCGCGCGGGAGCCGCCCCGGACGGGGTCGAGGCCGCCGACGACGCTGGTCCCGCCGCCGAAGGGGACCACGGCGATCCCGGCCTCCTCGCAATACGCCAGCACGGCGGCGACTTCGCCCTCGTCGCCGGGGAGCACCACCGCGTCCGGCGCGTCCTGCTCTTCTTGTTTGCGGCGTAGCAGGTCCGGGGTGCTCTTGCCGCCTGCGCGCGGGAGCCGGTCGCCGGGCTCCGCGCTGACGTGCTCCGCTCCGACGATCTCGGCGAAGGCCGCGAGGTCGGCCTCGCCGACGAGCGAGTCCGCCAACCGCACCGAGTCCGGCGCGGGCGACGCGCTCGGCGGCCCGGCGACCCCGAGCGCGGCGGCGAGCAGCCCCTTGATCCCTTCGGACAGGTGCGTCTGGTCGGCGGCCACCCCCCACGCGTTCCATCGCATCGTCGGGAGGGGCAGGCGGTGGGCAATATCATCGGCCATGCGTTACAGTTTTACACATACTGTCAAGATGTCACGAAGGAGGCGCGCATGGACGAGCAGATCCTCGCCGCCGCGCGCGACTGCCTGATCCGAGACCCCGGCCGGGTCGCGCTCGCCGACGTGGCCCGGCGCGCGGGCGTCAGCAGGCCGACGATCTACCGTCGCTGGAGCGATGTGAACGACCTGGTCCGCGACTTGGTCACGAGGGAAGTGGCGGGCCTGCTCGAGCGCGTTGGGCCTGGCGACGGGCGGCGCGAGGACTTGGTGCGGCGCGTCGTCGCCTTCGCGAAGGCCGCCAACGAGGACCAGCTCCTGCGCGCGTTGCTGGACGAACGACGCGAAATGCTGGCCACGTACGTCTTCCACCGGATCGGCACGAGCCAACGCTCCGCGATCAAAGCGCTGCGCGAGGAGATCGAGCGGGCGCAACGCCTCGGCGAGGTCCGCGCGGGCGTTCCGGAGGAGCTCGCGCTGATGACCCTGGTGCTCGCCCAATCGGTGACCCAATCGACCCGCCTGCTCGAACCGGTCCTGCACGACCGCTGGGCCGACGAGCTGGCCCGAGTGCTGGACGGATACCTGCGACCATGACGACTTCGCTCAACGCCACGACCCGCGAGCGCCAGCTCGCCGCGCTCGCGGACCGCTCGGCACCGCTCGACCTGCTCGTCGTCGGCGGCGGGATCACCGGGGCGGGCATCGCCCTCGACGCCGCGTCCCGAGGGCTGTCCGTCGCGCTGGTCGAGGCCCGCGACCTCGCTTTCGGCACGAGCCGCTGGAGCTCGAAGCTGGTGCACGGCGGACTGCGCTACCTCGCGAGCGGGAACGTCCGCATCGCGCGGGAGTCCGCGCGCGAGCGCCACCTCTTGATGACTGCCATCGCGCCCCACCTCATCCGCCCGATGACCCAAGTGGTGCCGCTCTTGCCCGAGTTCAGCCACTTCTCGCGCGCGCTCGTGCGCGCCGGGTTCCTGCTCGGCGACGGCCTGCGCGCGATGGCCGGGACCTCGCCGCAGACCCTGAGCCGCCCCCGCAAAGTCGACGCCCGCGCCGCGCTCGCATTGGTGCCAGCCCTGCGGACCGCAGGGTTGGCGGGGGCGCTCACCGCGCAGGACGGCCAGCTCGTCGACGATGCCCGGCTCGTGGTGGCCGTGGCCCGGACGGCGGCGGGCTGCGGGGCGAGCGTGCTGACCAGGACGCGGGCCGAGCAGGTCACCGACACCGGGGCGCTGCTTGTCGACGCCCTCGCCGGGCGCAGCTTCCACGTGTCGGCCCGCGCGGTGGTCAACGCGGCGGGCGTGTGGGCGGGCCAGGTGGACCCGCGGATCAAGCTCCGGCCGAGCCGGGGCACGCACCTCGTGCTCGACGCGTCCGCGCTCGGCGATCCGACCGGCGCGTTGACCGTGCAGGTCCCCGGCCACCTCAACCGTTTCGTCTTCGCCCTGCCGCAGCAACTGGGCCGGGTCTACGTCGGGCTCACCGACGAGGAGGCCCCCGGCGAGATCCCCGACGAGCCGCAGCCCGCCGAGTCGGAGGTGGACTTCCTGCTCGACACGGTCTCGTCCGCGCTCGCCCGCCCGCTGTCCCGCGCGGACGTGCGCGGACGCTTCGCCGGGCTCCGGCCGCTCTTGGACGGCGGGGACGGAGCCACCTCGGACCTCTCGCGGGACCACGCGGTGCTCGCCGCGCCGGGCAAGCCGATCACCGTGGTGGGCGGGAAGCTCACCACCTACCGGAAAATGGCGCAAGACGCGGTCGACGCGGCGACGGCTCGGGCGAAGCTCCACGCAGGCCCGTGCGCGACCGAGTCGCTCCCCCTCGTCGGAGCCTGCGGACGGACAGGAGCCTCGGGGCCGCTCGCCGCGCGCTACGGCGGCGAGGCCGGGCTGGTGCTCGGCTCGGCGACCACGTCCGACCCCGGGGCGCAGATCGCCGAGGGGATCGACGTCAGCCGCGCCGAAATCGAATTCGCCTTCGCCCACGAGGGCGCCATGGATGTCGACGACGTCTTGCACCGGCGCACCCGGATCGGCCTCGTCCCCGAGGACGCGCGCCGCGCACGCGGGGCGGTCGAGGCCATCGCGGCGCAGCTGCGCTCCCGCTAACTCCCCAGCTCGCCCGCCACGGCGAGGGCCGCCGGCCTGTCGCGCTTGACCCTGCAGCATGGTGCAGGGTCCATGATGGAGGCATGCGAATTGGTGAAGTGGCCGCGAACGCGGGCGTGCACGTCGGAACGCTGCGCTATTACGAGCGGCGCGGATTGCTCGCGGAGCCGGAGCGCTCGTCTTCGGGCTACCGGGCTTACGGCCCGGAAGCGGTGCGGGTGGTGCGTTTCGTGAAGCGGGCGCAGGAGGCAGGGCTGACCCTGGACAATGTCGAGGAATTGCTCCGATCCGCCCATGCCGGAACAGGCTCGTGCGAGGCGGCGCGAGCGACCGCAGAGGCGCGGATCGCCGAGCTCGACCGCCGGATCGCCGACCTGATGTCGATGCGCGCAGTGCTCGCCGCGCTCGCCGAGCCCTGCGATTCGCCCGCAGGCCAGGGGGCGTGCCCGCTGCTCGCGGCGCTGGGCTCGGAGGACGTCGCGTGAGCCCGGCGGCGGTGCGGATATTGCAAGTGCCCGATTGCCCGCTTGTGGACCGGCTGGCGGGCCTGGTCGCCGAGTGCATGGACGTGTCGGGCTCCGCCCACGAGGTCGAGCATGTCGTGGGGGACTACCCGTCGCCGACGCTCGTCGTCGGCGGGAGGGATGTGGCGACGGGGCTGCCGGTCGGCACGACGGCCTGCTGCAGGCTCGACATGCCGTCTCGCGCCCAGGTCCTCGAGGCGTTGCGAGGAGTCGACGGGGCATGAGCTCGGAGCACAAGGACGACTGCTGCGGCGCTGGGGAGCAGCGGGCGCTGTTCGGCTGGTCGCCGCCCAGGCTCGTGGCGGACACGCGCGCCAAGCGCTGGCTCGACAAAACCATGCCCGCGACCGGGGCGCCTGCGGCGCTCTACTTCGGCTGCGCCTGCGCGCTCGTCCTCGCCGGGCTGGTGCTGCCACCGCGCCTCGGCCTGGCCTCCGTCGGGCTGGGCTCGCTCGCAGGCGGCCTGTGGTGCTCCGGCAACTTCTGGCGCTGCCGCCACGCGCATTGCCTGGTCACCGGCGGCGGCTGGCTGCTGCTGTGCGGGGTGTCCCTCGCCGGGAGCGCGCTCGGGCACAGCCTGATCGGAGGCTTCGAGCCTGCGGTGTTCGTCCTCGTCTTCGCGCTCAGCCTGGCCTTCGAGCGGCTCTGGGTCGCGAGATCCGGCAACAACGCCGTGTGCGGCGCAAAGCCGTCGGCAGACAGCTGCCCGTCGGGGGACTCCCGCGACTAGCGGTCGAGCTCCTTGAGGTACGCCGCGCGGGCCGGGACCGCCGTGTTGGTGAAGTCGGTGAACACGCCGTCCACGCCGAGTCGGAAGAACTGCAGGTACTCCGCCTGCGGGTCGCCCCGGTAGCTGCCCGCGAGGTATTTGCGCTCGTTGCGGAAGGTGTAGACGTGCACGAACAGGCCCGCCTTGTGCGCGTCCGCGACGACGGAGTTCGGCGCGCCAGCCGCCGCCTTGTCCATGGAGGGCTTGAACGCGGGGTCGCTCGGGTAGGGGTCGATCTTGACCGGCACGAGCTGCGGCTTCCACGGCCCGATCCCGTCCGCGTAGGTCTTGACCTCGGCGAGGCCCTCCGGGGTGAGCAGGGCCGAGAACCACCGCGCGTCGCCCGCGACCGTCCAGTCGTATGGGCGGCTGTTGGTGATGTCGTCGTAGACGACGCCGCCTGCGCGGTAGTCGACCGAGTCTCCCCCGACGAGCTGCACTGCCTTCGTCTTCAGCCCGTGCTCGCGCAGGTATTTCAGACTCGACGGCTCGAAGCTCTGCGCGAAGAACGGGGCTTCCTTGCTGTTGAGGCCGTTGTCGTCCAAGATCTTGAGGTACGCGTCCTCCAGGGGACGGCTGCCCGGCGCGCCGCAGCCGTTGGCGACAGCCTGCTCGTTGTTCCAGGTCGGGTTTTTCGTCTCGGGGTAGACGGCGATCTTCCTGCCGGTGGCCGCGCTCTTCGCCTTCGCGATATCGATGATCTGCTGGAACGTGAGGATCGGGTACTTCCCGTTGTACTCGGCAGGACGCTCGTCTTTCGCGTCGTAGGTGGTGCCGTGGAACCATTGCTGCAGCTCGGCGGCCGTGAAATCGCTGACCGACCAGTCTCCGACGTGGTCCTCGCCGTCCACGACCAGAGACTTCAGCACGGACTTCGGGTCGGCCGGGTCGGTCTGGTCCACGAGGTAGGTCGTCGGTCCCGCCCCTGCGGGCGCGGGACGCTCCACACCGGGGACCACGCGTTTGCGCGCGGCGACCTCCGGGTTCGTCTTCGCGACCTCCACGACGTCGGTGTTGTCGGACATCCACGGGTTGTGCCGGGCGATGAGCACGCAGTCCTTCGTGAGGTGCAAGTCCTCCTCGAGCGCGTCCGCCCCGTCGTCCGCCGCCAGCTCGTACGCGGGCCGGGTCTCCTCCGGGCGCAATCCTGGCAAGCCCCGGTGCGCGATCACCAGCGGCTGCGAGCCGTCGAGCGTCGCGAACGGCTTGGGCTCTTGGGGAGCGGGGTGGGAGCAGGCGGAGAGCAATGTCGCGACGAGCGCGACGACGGGCAGCGCGACTTGGGCGGGCGTGATCCTCACGACGGTATCCGTACTCGCTCAGAATGAACGCGAGGCAAACTGCCGAGAGCCGCCCCGGCGGGGCGGCTCTCGGAACACATGGAGGGGACGGGGGGCCTACGGGATCTGCGGGACCGGGGGCACCTGCGGCACTTGGGGGACCTGCGGCACTTGGGGGACCTGCGGGACCTGCGGAACTTCAGGAACCTGCGGGACCTCAGGCGCCTGCGGCGCCTGGGGCTGCTGCGGGTGCTCGTGGTGGCGCGGCTCCGCAGTCTCCGTCGAGGTCTCGGTCGCGGTCTCCGTCGAGGTGGCGGTCGTGGGCTCGGGGGCCGGGGCGTGGTGGTGCTCGCCGTCTCCGCCGCCCTGGACGGTCTCCGTCGTGGTCGAAGCCGAGGTGGAGCTGGAAGTGCTCGGAGCGGCCTTGTCGTTTTGGCAAGCGGCCAGCGGCAGAGCCAGAAGGAGCAGGGACGCTGCGGATATCGTGGAAATTCTCACATCGGCGATCCTAACCGCCAGCCCGGCCCGTGCCCTGGCGATCTGCCGCCGATCCGCTGTGGATCTGCTGTGGATCTGCTTGGTTTCCCCCTGTCGCGCCTTCCGTCAGGAGCACGCGATCGCCGTCATCCCCGGCGCGGTTTGCGCAGGGTGAACTTGTCCACCGCCTCGATTCGGCCGTACGGGCCGGTCACCGCGTAATACGTCGCGGCGATGGATGTGTCGCCGCCCGCCGCTCCAGGATCGACGTCGAACGCCACGAAACCGTACGGGTGCTCGGCGTCGCGGTACGCCGACCACGGCGCGTCCTCCATCGCATAGACCGGCGCCTTCTTCCCTGTCGCCGGGTCGACTTCGCCTGCCGATGTGATGACCCGGCATTGTCGGCCTGGGAAGAACAGCTGGTTGGAGGGGCGCGATGTGCCGCCGCCGCCGATCACCAGATGCGTCGTCCCCTTCGTCGCGTCGATCTCGTCGAGGCGGGTGTCCACCGGGGTCGGCGTGAGCGTGTCGTTCGGCTGCGCGCCGCGCACCGGGTGGGTGCGCTCGTAGTGGTGCTCGTGCCCGCAGAGCACGAGGTCGACGCCATGCTGGTCGAAGAGCGGGAGCCACTCCTCGCGAATCGCGCGGTCCGCTCCGTTGAAGTGGTCGACGGTGGAGACGGCGGTCTGGTGCATGCACACCACGATCCAGTCGATCCCGAGGTCCGCGCGGGACTTCGCCAGCTCGTCCGCGAGCCAGCGGCGTTGCGCCCCGCCCGAATATCCGCGCACGTAGGTGTTGCCCGCGTCTTGGTAGCAGACGTCGTCGTTGGCGAGGACGACGATCCGGACCGAGCCTGCGGTGAACGCGTACCAGAGGCCGCGCAACTGCTGGTCCGCGCCGGAGTCGGGAACCCGGAAATACGTCTGGAAGGCCTGGTAGCCGATCGGGCCGTTGCCCCGCTCGTTCTCGTGGTTGCCGGGGGCGGGCATCCACGGCCGGTGGCGCGCGGAACGGGTGTTGTTCTCGAACCAGTCCGACCACGTGCGCACCCGGTCCTGCGACAGGTTCGCGTAGCACAAATCACCGTTGACCAGGTTGAACAGCGGCGCGATCTGCTCGACGCCCGCCGTGACGTCGCCTGCGGCGGGCGAGCCGAGGTTGTCGTTCAGGTACAGCGTCCCGCCTTGCGGGTCGGCGGGGCCGGGCTTGCCGAGGGTCGGGGTGCCTTGGTCGCCGAAGCTGGTGAAGGTGAACTTCCCCCGCCCGCGCGGCGCCGTGCGGAAGGTGCCGAGCTCGGGCGCCGCCCCGTCGTGCGCGGCCGCGTACACGTAGTCGGACTCGGGGCGCAGCCCGCTGATCCGCGCGTGGTGGACCTGCACCTCGGTTCCGGACTGGCCGTCCCGGTAGGCGACGGTCTCCGCCGCGACGACGTCGCCGAAACCGCTGTCCGGCGCGCCGAGCAGCACACGGGGGCTTTTGACCGAGACCGGGGTGTGCCAGCTGACGACGACCTCGCCCGAGGCGTCCGCGCCGAACTGCACGTGCAGGCCCGCAGGCCTCGGCGCGCCGGAGCCGCCGACCGAGCGCCACAGGTCCGGCGCGCCCGTGCTCCGTCCGGAGCCTGACAGCTCTGCGCCCGCGTAGCCGAGCCCGGCTCCGACCACGGCGGCTCCTGCCGCAGTGGTGAGAAGCCCTCGGCGCGAGACCCTGGATGACGACGCTTCAGCCACACCGCATGCTTACCGGCCCCGGATGAACAGCAGGTGCTACGTCATATCCGGGACATCGGGGGTCGACGGGGTCGACGGCGCATCGGGCGAGGCAGGGATGTCGGGGACGTCCGGCGCGGGCGGCACGATCGGGATATCTGGCGGCGGCGGGACATCGGGGACGTCGGGCGAGTCCGGCTCGGGCAGGGCCGGACGCACGGGCGGCACATCCGGGACTGGCTTCGACGAGGTGGCCTCTGTCATGCCGTCCAGTGTACGGACGAAGCTCGCCGCAGACCGCGAGCTGGGCCTGCGGTCAGGCCCCGCAGTAGCCCGGGTCCGCCTTCGGCCCGCAGTAGTAGCCGTCGCCCTGCTTGCCGTTGATCGTGATTTGCAGAGCGCCGTGGGCCTGGTTCAGGACGAGCGTGCCGGTGCTGTCCGGCGGCAGGTCCAACGTGGTCTCCCCGACGGTGAAGTCGGCGATGAGGACGTCCACGGCTTCATGCGCCCCGGTGAGCTTGATCTGGGTGACCGCGCCTGGCTTGATCTCGTCTCCGTCGAACGTGTCGCATGGGCTGCTCACGCCGGGGTCGCCGCATTTCTGGTAGGTCCGCGCCACGATCTTGCCCGCGCCGTCCGCGCCGACGGTGAGCACACGCCCGTGCCCGTTCCACACGCCGACGAAGGCGCTCAGGCCCGCGTCGGCGCCTGCGCCGGTCGAGGCAGAGGTCGTGGGCGCGGCATTCGTCCTTGCTGTGGACGGCGCCTGGCTCGACGACGAGACGGCCAGCTGCGTGGTCGTCGCCGACGCGGCGCCCTTGCGGACGTCGTCGCATCCGGCGAGGGCGAGGGCCGCGAGGGGCAGGACGAGGAGAGCGCGCCTCATATCGGCCCGCTACGCGCTGGCCGAGGCGCGCCGCGCCGCGCCGCCCTGGTACGAGTCCCGGTACGTGGTGGGGATTTTGTCGCAGGAGTCGGGACCGCTGCTGTGGTCGAACCCCGGCTTGCACATCACGACGCACTGGTTGAACTGCGGGTACCAGAACTGCCCGTTCGGACACGGGTACGCCCGGCCGCCACCGCCGCCGTCGCTGCTGTCGTCCGGGTCGGCGAGAGCCGCCGTCGGGGAGAGGGCGAACGCGACTCCCGCGAGCAGACCAACAATTGCGATTTTCGGCATACGGTGCTCCTTCATCACGGGCTCCTTCGTCGCAGCCCTTCGGCGTTGCGCTTACGAACTGTACCCGGTTTGGCTGTCAGCTTCCTGCTAGGACTGTTCTCACCCGTCCCGCGACGGGAGGCCCGCTCACTCCTGCGGTTTGACCACCGGGCGCTGCGGCACGCCGTTGTACAAGGAGAGCGGGCGCACCAGCGCGTTCGCGGCGTACTGCTCGACGATGTGCGCGGTCCATCCCGCGATCCGGCTCATCACGAACAGCGGGGTGAAGAACTCGACGTCGAAGCCCAAGAGGGCGTACAGCGGGCCGGAGGGGAAGTCCAGGTTCGGCTTGATGCCCTTGGACTCCACGACCGCCGCCTCCATCTCGTGGTAGATGGCGAGGTAGCGCTGGCCCTCTTCAGTGGTCGCGATCTCTTTGAACGCCGCGTACGCACGAGGCACGCGGGAGTCCCCGTCCTTGTAGACGCGGTGGCCGAAGCCCATGATCTTCTCTTTGTTCGCGAACTTGGAGTTGACCCAGTCCCGCGCCTTCGCCGGGTCGCCGATCTCGTTCATGTGGTGCATGACGGCCTCGTTCGCCCCGCCGTGCAGCGGCCCCTTCAACGCCCCGATGGCCCCGGTGATCGCGCTGTAGATGTCGGAGAGGGTCGACGCGATGACGCGCGCGGTGAACGTCGACGCGTTGAAGCTGTGCTCGGCGTAGAGGATCATCGTGGTCTCGAACGCCGTGACCTGCTCGGCAGTCGGTTTGCGGCCGAAGCACATCCACAGGAAGTTCTCGCTGTACCCGAGGTCCGGGTTCGGCGGCAACGGCAGCTTGCCGTGGCGACGGCGCAGGTCCGCCGCGACGAGGGTCGGGACGACCGCGAAAAGCTTCAGCGCGCGCGCCAGGTTGACCTGCTCGGCGGGCACGAACTCGTCGGTGGTGGCGAGGTTGGTCGCGCCGAAGAAGCTCGTCGCCGTGCGCACCACGTCCATCGGGTGGCTCTTGGTCGGCAGCTTCGCGATGGTCTGCAAGAGGCCGGGGTCCGCCGTGCGGAACGCCCGCTCCGAGAGCTGGAACTGCTCAAGCTCCTTGGGAGTCGGCAGCTCGCCGTGCCAAAGCAGGTACACGACCTCCTCGAACGAGCAGTTCGCGACCAAGTCGTCGGTCCCGTACCCTCGGTAGGTGAGCGTGTTGGTCTCCTGCACCACCTTCGAGACCGCCGACACGTCGGCGACCACTCCGGCGAGGCCCTTGCGGATCTCTGGCTGCGTCTCTACCCCACTGGTCATCAGAAAACTCCTTTCGGCACTGCCGGCGCCCGCCGGACCGCCTCGTCCGTCACGACCACGTTCAAGTGGTCGAGCTCCCCCGCCTCCAGCTCGCCGAGACGCTGCACGACGGACAGGAACCTATTCTGCTCCCCCTCGTCGATCACGCCTTCCGCGAGGGTGCGGAACTTCTCAATATAGTCGGCCCGCGCGAACGGCTTGGCGCCGAGGGAGTGCGCGTCCGCGACGGCGAGCTCGTCCACGAGCTCCGACCCGTCCTTGAAGCGGATTTCCGCACGCGCGCCGAACGCGAGCTCGTTCGGGTCGGTGGAGTGGTAGCGGCGGGTCCACTCCGGGTCCTCCGCCGTCGAGATCTTCTTCCACAGCGCCACGGTGTCCGGGCGGCCCGCCCGCTCCGGGGCGTACGAGCGCTCGTGGTGCCACGACCCGTCCTGCAAGGCCACCGCGAAGATGTACATCACGGAGTGGTCCAGGGTCTCGCGGCTCGCGGTGGGGTCGAACTTCTGCGGGTCGTTCGAGCCGGTGCCGATGACGTAGTGCGTGTGGTGGCTGGTGTGCAGGACGATGGACTCGACGTCGTCGAAGTTCGAGATCTTCGAGCGCAGCCGGAACGCGAGGTCGATCACGGCCTGGCTCTGGTACTCGGCGGAGTGCGCCTTGGTGTAGCTGTCCAGGATCGCGCGCTTGGGCTCGCCCGGCGCGGGCAGCGGGACATGGTACTCCGCGTCGGGGCCGTCGAGCAGCCACGCGATCACGCCGTCCTCGCCCTCCCAGATCGGCGCGGGGGCGCCTTCGCCGCGCAGCGCGCGGTCGACGGCCTCGACCGCGACCTTGCCCGCGAGGGCGGGCGCGTACGCCTTCCAGCTGGAGATCTGGCCCTTGCGGGACTGGCGGGTGGCGGTTGTGGTGTGCAGGGCCTGGCCCACCGCCTGGTAGATGATCTCCGGGGAGAGGCCGAGGAGCGTGCCGATGCCCGCCGCGGCCGACGGGCCGAGGTGCGCGACGTGGTCGATCTTGTGCTTGTGCAGGCAGATCGCCTTGACGAGGTCGATCTGGATCTCGTAGCCGGTCGCGATCCCTCGGATCAGGTCGGTCCCGGAGCGCTTGGCGTGCTGGGCGACCGCGACGATCGGCGGGATGTTGTCGCCGGGGTGCGAGTACTCTGCGGCGAGGAACGTGTCGTGGAAGTCGAGCTCGCGGACGGCGACGCCGTTCGCCCAAGCGGCCCATTCGGGGCTGTAGCGGCCCGAGACGCCGAAGACCTTCGCGCCGGGCTCGTAGGGGTGCGCCACAGCCTGCGCGCGGGCGCTCGCCACCGGGCGCCGGGAGAACGAGGCCGCGCTCACCGACGCGTTGTCGATGATCCGGTTGATGATCATCTCGGCGACTTCGGGCTCGACCGCGACCGGGTCTGCGGCAACTTGGGCTACTTTCCAGGCCAGGTGCTGCTCAAGCGGGAAGTCTTCCGCCGAACGGCGAGGGCGCACAGTGATTTTCTCCACGTTTGGCGATCATACAGTGCTTACTCACTTGCTTCACGCGGGGTAGGACTTGTCGACTCTCCTGTCAAGAAGCCTGCCGCAAATCCCGAGAGCCCGGAGCCGAGGAAGGCTCCGCGAACGTGACTCAGCCGACTCTCGCGAGGGCCTTGTCCAGCGCCGGGGCGAGCAGCTGCCCGACGGGGCCCTTCGCCGTGCCGAGGCCGCACTCGATGTCCTGGAGCACGACGTTCCGCGCGGCCCTCGCCTCCAACACGCACTGCTGGTTCTCCCCCCAGCCGCTCTGGTGCTGGCTCCAGCGGACTCTGGCGGACCCGTCGTCCTCAGAGCCGACGACGCGCTCCGCCCTGACCGTGTACTCGGTCTTCGCCTCCTCGCCCGGCTCGACGTCCGTGGCTTTCCGGTTCTGGCAGGCCGCGACCCCGTTCGCGAGCGCGGCGAAGACGCTTTTCGCCGCTTCCGCGTCCGGATACACCGCGACGACCTGGACGAAGTCGTCCTTGCGCCGTTTCGCCTCCGGAAGCGAGGAGTCTCCGACAGTCACCGACTCCACGACCCGGAACGACGTCGTCCCGTCGCCCGCGACGGACTTGTTCTGCAGGCCGCGCAGCGCTGGCGCGCATTCCTGCGGGTCGACCCTGCCGCCCGCCTGCAGCGGCGCCTGCGCGTCCGCGAGCTCCGGGCCGCTGCGGTATTTCGCCTCGGCGACCAGATCGTTGAGCTCCTCGAGGCTCAACACGATCTGGTTCGCCGACAGCGCGCTCGGAGCGGGCGGCGCAGTGGGCGCGAGCACGGCGGTGGCCGTGCTCGCCACGGTCGAGGCGGGCGAGGTCGTCGCGACCGGCTTCGGCCGCCCGATCTCGCCCGAGCAGCCCGCGATCAACAAAAGCCCGAGCCCGGCGAACACCCCGACTGCTGGAAACACACTGCTCCGCCGCGCTGTCTCGCACATGTCACACCGCCCTCGAAGCCAGCGCGTCCGCCGCCTTCGTCGCGAGGTCGCCCGCCCCGGGGCCGCATTCGACCACTTCGAAGACCAGGTTCTTGACGATGCGCGACTCGAACACGCACACATCGTCCTTGGCCGCGCCCTTCTCATGCTCGGTCCACCGCAGCACGCCCTCGTCGGTGTCTTCGACCGCGATCTCATAGGAGACCGACTGGCTCGAGCCTTCTTGCTGCTCGTCGACGGTCTTCCCCCCGCACGGGCCGACCGCGTCCGCGAGCTTGTGGAACACCGAGCTCGCGGACGCGAGCTCCGGATACGTCACGACCGCTTCCTCGAAGACTCCGTTCGAGCCGTCCGAGGCCGGGAACACCACGAATTGGAAAGCGTTGAACGCCGCACCGGCGACCGCCTTGTTCTGCAAAGCGTGCAACGCGATCTGGCACTCCGGGGGTTTCACCGTCCCTTTGACCTCCATCGGAGCCGTCAACGGCCGGTCGCCAGTCTTGAACAGCCCTTTGCCCGCGAGCCGGTTGACGTCGTCGATGCCGAGCGGGACGCGCCCGACCGCGGTCGCCGGGAGCAAGCCGTCCTGCACGGGGCTCGGAGCCGCCGACGACACCTCCACCGGAGCAGCGGACGGCTGGCCGAGCGGCGGCAGGACCCGCCGCCCCGTATCGCATCCGGCGAGCGCGCCGACGACGGACAAGCCCACGAGACACAGTCTCATCCCCAACATGGACATAGCTCCTCATGGTTGTCGTTTCCGGCTCTGTCTCCGAGCTTACTGCGCATAGGCAGGCGCACCTGCGCCTGCCCGCCGACTACCGGGCGGCAAGCGCCGCTGACCAGGCGAGATACTCCTCCGCGCCGGGGAAGCTCCACGAGCGCCCGTCCTCCGACGCGGCCGCGGCCGGCATGACCGACGGGATCGGCTCCCGGCGCGCGTCGAGCTCCTCGACCACGCCTGCCACCGTCTCGTGCGAGGCGAGCCAGCGCAGCAGCGACCAGGTCGGCGGCAAGAGCAGGCAGGGCTGCGCGCTCGTGGGATCGAGCGCCTCCGCCGGGCTGCGCCACACGGACTGCGCCGACTCCGTGGTGTGCCCGTCCGCCTCCTGCCCCTCGGGCAGCACGGCGAGGAAAAAACGGGTGTCGAAACGGCGGGGCTCAGAGACGGGCGTGATCCAATGGGCCAGCGGCCTGAGCAGCTCGAAATCGATCGAGAGCCCCTCATGTCCGAGGAAGCCGCCGAACGTGAGCTCTTTCGCGTCGATGCGCCCCCGCGCGGCATAGGCGCGCCCGCCGTCGAGCGCCGACGCGCCACGCGCCAGCAGCACGCCGCATTCCTCGAAGAGCTCGCGGGCCGCCGCGCGCCCGAGCGCCGCGACCTGTCCGGGCGTGTCCTGGAACCGGGCGGGCCAGTGCTCCGGGCACGTCGTCTCGGCGGACCGGTCCTGCTCGTCAACGCCGCCGCCGGGGAACACCGTGAAACCTGGGGCGAACGCCATCTGCGGCACGCGACGGATCAGGAAGACCTCGACGCCGCTGCCGCCCTGTCGGACCAGGACGACGCTCGCCGCGTCTTTCGGGTGTGCCGGGCTCGGCTCAGCCGCAGTCATCGCGCCCCTTATACCGGCGGCTTCTCGTCGGGCCGCAACGTCAAGACCCTCGGCCCGTCCTTGCCGACCGCGACGGTGTGCTCCCAATGCGCCGCGCGCGCGCCGTCTTTGGTCACGGCGGTCCAGCCGTCCGGCAACGTCAGCGTCTTGCGTCCGCCGAGGGCGATCATCGGCTCGATGGCCAGCGTCGAGCCCACCGCCAGCAGCGGCCCCTTGCCCGGCTTGCCCTCGTTCGGGAGGAACGGGTCCAAGTGCATCTGGTCCCCGATCCCGTGGCCGCCGAAATTGGCCACGATGGAGAGCCGCCGCCCGTACTTGAGCCCCGAGCGCGCGACAGACTGCTCGATCGCGTGCGAGACGTCGGTGAGCCGGTTGCCCGGCAGCATCGCCTCGATCCCGGCCCAGAGCGCTTCCCGCGTCGCGTCGGAGAGGTCCTCGTCCTCCTTCGCGAGATCGCCGATCCCGAAGGTGATCGCAGAGTCGCCGTGCCACCCGCCGAGGACCGCGCCGCAATCCACCGAGACGAGGTCGCCTTCGGCGAGGACGAACGTTTTGGAGGGGATGCCGTGCACCACGGCGTCGTTCACCGAGATGCAGGTCGAGGCGGGATAGTCGTGGTAGCCGAGGAACGAGGGGGTCGCCTGCTGGCCCCGGATCACCTCTTCGGCGATCTTGTCGAGCTTCGCGGTGCTCACGCCGGGCGCCGCGGCGGCCCGCACTTCGATGAGCGCTTGCGCGACGACAGCGCCCGCCGCCGCCATGAGCTCGATCTCGGCGGCGCTGCGGACCGGGACCGTCTGGTCCTTCTTACGGCGTTTCAGCATCATGCTTGCTGCTTACTTGCCGAGCGCTGCCAATGCTCTGGCCTGGACCTCGTCCACACTGCCGACCGCGTCGATCGAGACGACAAGGTCCTTGTAGAAGTCGAGGAGCGGCTCGGTCTCGTTCTTGTGGATCGCGAGACGGCCCTTGATGATCTCCTCGGTGTCGTCCGCGCGGCCTCGGGAGAGCATCCGCTCCACCACGATGTCTTCCGGCAGCACGAACGAGAGCACGGTGTCCACCTTCTGGTCGAGCTCGTCGAGGATGCCTGCGAGGGCCTCGGCCTGGTCGAGGGTGCGGGGGTAGCCGTCGAGGATGAACCCGTCCTTCGCGTCCGGCTGCGAGAGCCGGTCCTTGACCATCGCGTTGGTCACCGAGCTCGGCACCAGCTGGCCGGCGTCGAGGTACTTCTTCGCCTCCTGGCCGAGCGGGGTGTTCTCGCCGATGTTCGCGCGGAACAAATCTCCAGTGGAGACGTGCGGCACGCCGAGCGATTTCGCCAACAGCACGGACTGAGTCCCTTTGCCAGCGCCGGGCAGGCCGAACATGATCACTCGCGTCATTTCAAGAATCCTTCGTAGTTACGCTGCATGAGCTGGCTCTCGATCTGTTTCACCGTGTCGAGACCAACGTTCACGAGGATCAGCACGGCCGTCCCGCCAAACGGGAGGTTCTGGGCTCCGCCGCTGTTGCCGATCTGCAAGAACAGGTTCGGCAGGATGGCGATGACACCGAGGTAGATCGACCCAGGGAGGGTGATCCGGCTCAGGACGAAGTTCAAGTACTCGGCGGTGGGAGCCCCAGGGCGGATGCCGGGGATGAACCCGCCGTACTTTTTCATCTCCTCCGCCCGCTCTTGCGGGTTGAAGGTGATCGCCACGTAGAAGAACGTGAAGAAGACGATGAGGAAGAAGTAGACCCCGATGTACACGTAGCTGGACGGGTTCACCAGGTAGTTCTGGACCCAGCGCTGCCACCCGCTCGTTCCCTTGCCCGCCAGCAGCTGCGTGATGAGGTTGGGCACGTAGAGCAGCGAGGACGCGAAGATGACCGGGATGACGCCCGCCTGGTTCACCTTCAGCGGCAGATACGTGGACGAGCCGCCGTACATCTTCCGGCCCACCATGCGTTTGGCGTATTGGACCGGGATGCGGCGCTGGCCCTGCTCGATGAAGATGACGCTGGCCATGATGATGACCGCCGCGACGCAGACCAGGCCGAAGACGACGCCGCCCCGGCTTTCGAGGATCTGCTTGCCCTCGGCGGGGATGCGGGCCGCGATGCCCGCGAAGATCAAGAGGGACATGCCGTTGCCGATGCCGCGCTCGGAGATGATCTCGCCGAACCACATCACCAGCGTCGCGCCCGCAGTCATGACCAGCACCATCACGACGAGCTGGAAGATCTCGTGGCTGTCGAGGATGTCATGGCCCCGCAGCAGCTGGCCCCGGTTCGCGAGAGCCACGATGGCGGAGGACTGCAAGAGGGCCAGCGCGACGGCCAAGTACCTGGTGTACTGGGTCATCTTGGTCTGGCCGCTCTGCCCCTCTTTGCGCAACTGCTCGAACCGGGGAATGACCACGGTCAGCAGCTGCGTGATGATGCTCGCCGTGATGTACGGCACTACGCCGATGGCGAAGATCGACAGCTGCAGGAGCGCGCCGCCCGAGAACAAGTTGATCAGCGAGTAGACGCCGTTCTGGTCGCTCTTGGAGAGGTCGTCCAACGCCGCGTGGACCTGTTTGTAGTTCACGCCAGGCGACGGCAACGTCGCTCCGAGCCTGTAGAGCACCACAATCCCGACCGAAATCAGGATCTTCCGCCTAAGGTCAGGCGTTCGGAATGCCGAAACGAAGGCGGAAAGCAACAATACTCCTGAGGTCTCGTGGGTCAGTTCAGCGCGGTCCTACGACCGGACCGGGATACTCTACACCGCGTGGGTCTAGCGCTCGCTGACGGAGCCGCCTGCGGCGAGGATCTTCTCTTTCGCGACTGCCGAGAACTTGTCAGCGGTGACCTGCACAGCGACCGAGATCTCCCCGTCGCCGAGCACCTTCACCAGCTGGCCCTTGCGCACGGCGCCGATGGCGACGAGCTCCTCGGGGCCGATCTGGCCGCCTTTGGGGAACAGCTCGGCGATGTCGCCGACGTTGACGATCTGGTACTCCACCCGGAACGGGTTCTTGAAGCCCTTGAGCTTCGGCATGCGCATGTGCAGCGGGATGCCGCCGCCTTCGAGCCACTGCGGGACCTGGTAACGGGCCTTGGTGCCCTTGGTGCCTCGACCAGCGGTCTTTCCTTTGGAGCCCTCACCGCGGCCCACCCGGGTCTTCGCCTTCTTGGCCCCCGGAGCCGGACGCAGGTCGTGCAGCTTGATAACGCTCGACTCCTGCTCGCTCATTTCTTCTCCTTCTTGGCTGCCTCGACAGGCTCGACGACCACGAGGTGGCGCACAACCTGAAGCAGACCGCGGTTCTGCGCGTCGTCCGGACGGACCACGCTGTGGCGGATCCGCTTGAGGCCGAGCGTGCGCAACGCTTCACGCGTCTTGGGCTTGACCCCGATGGTGCTCTTGATCTGGGTGACCTTCAACTCGCTCATGCGTGCGCGGCCTCCTGCAACGCGCGCTCGCGGGCCCGGAGCAGGCCTGCGGGGGCGACGTCCTCCAGCGGAAGGCCACGGCGAGCCGCGACCTCTTCCGGACGCTTGAGGCCCTTGAGCGCGGCGATCGTGGCGTGGACCACGTTGATCGCGTTGTCCGTGCCCATGGACTTGGCGAGCACGTCGTGCACGCCTGCGCACTCCAGCACCGCACGGGCCGCGCCACCGGCGATGACACCGGTACCGGGGCTGGCCGGGCGGAGCATGACCACGCCAGCGGCGGCCTCGCCCTGCACCGGGTGCGGGATGGTGGAGCCGATGAGCGGCACGCGGAAGAAGTTCTTCCGAGCCTCTTCGACACCCTTGGCGATCGCGGCCGGAACCTCTTTCGCCTTGCCGTAGCCAGCGCCGACGTGGCCCTTGCCGTCGCCGACGATCACGAGGGCCGTGAAGCTGAAGCGACGGCCGCCCTTGACCACCTTGGCGACGCGGTTGACCGCGACCAGGCGCTCGATGTGGTCTTTCTTCTCTTTGTCCTGGGGAGCCTCGGCTTCCCGACGGTCCCGGCGGTCCCGACGGTCGTTCGAGCCCGAATCGCCGGGCTGTCCGTTGCTCGTGGGGCCTCCGCTGCGTGGCCTTCCTGCCATCACGAAACCTTTCCGTTGTTGAACGTCTCTGTCTTTTGCGCTGGGCACATGACCTGAACTGGGCGCCGCATCAGAACTGCAAGCCTCCGGCGCGCGCGCCGTCAGCCAGCGCCGCGACCCGGCCATGGTAGACGTGCCCGCCGCGGTCGAAGACCACGGCCTCGACGCCTGCGGCCTTGGCGCGGGCGGCGAGGAGCTCGCCGACCTTGCCCGCCTTGGCCTTCTTGTCGCCGCTCACAGCCTGGACGTCGGCCTCGATGGAGGAGGCGGCGGCGAGCGTCACGCCCGCCTTGTCGTCGATGAGCTGCGCGTGGATGTGCCGGGCCGAGCGGTGCACCGCGAGGCGGGGCTGCGCCGGGGTGCCTTCGATCCGCTTGCGGAGCCGGTCGTGGCGCGACGCGCGGAGGCGACGGCGCTCGGTCGGCTTGCCGACGCCGAGAATCCCGGTGACCTCGATCGCGAGCTTCTTCTTGCGCCGGATCGGGGCGCCTTTTTTGCCGCCAGCCTTCGGGGCAGCCTTCTGTGCCTTAGCCATTATTTCTTCCCTGCCTTACCAGCCTTGCGACGAACAACCTCGCCCGCGTAGCGGATGCCTTTGCCCTTGTACGGCTCCGGCTTCTTCAACTTGCGGATGTTGGCCGCGACCTCGCCGACCTTCTGCTTGTCAATGCCGGACACCGAGAACTTGGTCGGGGTCTCCACCGCGAAGACGATGCCGTCCGGGGCCGTGACCGGCACCGAGTGGCTGAACCCGAGGGCGAACTCGAGGTCCTTGCCCTTCTGCTGGACGCGGTAACCGACGCCGACGATCTCCAGCTGCTTGGTGTAGCCCTGGGTGACGCCCACCACGAGGTTGTTCACCAGCGTGCGGGACAGGCCGTGCAGCGAGCGGTTGCGCCGCTCGTCGTTCGGGCGGACGACCGTGAGGACGCCGTCCTCGCGCTCGACCGTGATCGGCTCCACGAGGGTGAGGCCGAGCTCGCCCTTCGGGCCCTTCACTTTGACGTCTTGGCCGTCGATGGTCACGTCCACGCCGGACGGGACCTGGATCGGCGCTCTACCAATACGAGACATCTGCGTTTCCTCCTACCAGACGTAGGCGAGGACTTCCCCGCCCACTCCTTGCTTGGCCGCCTGCTTGTCCGTGAGCAAACCTGCGGAGGTGGAAATGATCGCGATGCCCAGGCCGCCGAGCACCCTCGGCAGCTGGGTCGACTTGGCGTACACGCGCAGGCCCGGCTTCGAGACCCGCTTGAGGCCCTCGATGCCGCGCTCGCGGCTTGGGGTGTACTTCAGGTCCACGATCAGGTTCTTGCCGGGGGATTTCTCCTCGACCCGGTACCCGGAGACGTAGCCTTCCTTCACGAGGATCTCGGCGATGTTCTCCTTGATCTTCGAGTGCGGCGCGACCACCTGGTCGTGGTACGCCGTCTGAGCGTTGCGCAACCGCGTCAAGAAGTCCGCGATCGGATCAGTCATAGTCATTTAGCTGACACGCCTTTCTCGCCACGGTTCCCCTCGAAGGAGGGGCCTGTGGCGACATTCGTCATGGTCACAAGTTTCTTGGTCCTGCTCATGTAGCTCGGGGCCTTCGCCCCCTTGTACAGCGTCCTGCGGTCGATCTGTCTCATCTCGGCCTCAGCTGTTCGCCTTGAAGGGCATGCCGAGCTGGCGGAGCAGCGCGCGACCTTCGTCGTTGGTGTTGGCGCTGGTCACAATCGTGATGTCCATGCCGCGCTGGCGGTCGATCGAGTCGATGTCGATCTCGTGGAACATCGACTGCTCGTTGAGGCCGAAGGTGTAGTTCCCCCGTCCGTCGAACTGCCGGTCCGAGAGGCCGCGGAAGTCGCGGATACGCGGGAGGGCGATGGAGATCAGCCGGTCGAGGAACTCCCACATCCGGTCGCCGCGCAGCGTGACGCGCGCGCCGATCGGCATGCCCTCGCGCAGCTTGAACTGGGCGATGGACTTGGTGGCCCGGCGGATCTCCGGCTTCTGGCCGGTGATGAGCGAGAGGTCGCGGACGGCGCCGTTGATGAGCTTGCCGTCGCGGGCCGCGTCGCCGACGCCCATGTTCACCACAACTTTGGTGATGCCGGGGATGCGCATGACGTTGCCGTAGGCGAACTCCTCCAGCAGCGCCGGGCGAATCTCTTCGCGGTAGCGCAGCTTCAGCCGAGGCTGGATCTTCTCAACTGCTTCGGTCATGGTCAGATGTCCTTCCCGGTCTTGCGCGAGACGCGGATCTTCTTGCCGTCCTCGTCAACGCGCAGGCCGACCTTGGTCGGCTTGCCGTCGGAGCCGACGACGAGCACGTTGGAGACGTGGATCGGAGCCTCTTGGGTCACGATGCCGCCCGAGGCCGCGCCGCGCTCGGTGCGCGAGGTCTGGGTGTGCTTCTTGACCCGGTTCACGCCCTCGACCAGAACACGCTGCTCGGCGGGGTAGGCCTGCAAGACCTTGCCCTTCGCGCCCGCGTCCTTGCCCGCGATCACCAGAACGGTGTCGCCTTTTTGCACTTTCAGTTTCGCAGCCATGGACTACAGCACCTCCGGGGCGAGCGAGACGATCTTCATGAAGCGCTTCTCGCGCAGCTCGCGGCCGACCGGGCCGAAGATGCGGGTTCCGCGCGGCTCGCCGTCGTTCTTCACGATGACGGCGGCGTTCTCGTCGAACTTGATGTAAGAGCCGTCGGCACGACGGCGCTCCTTGACGGTGCGGACGACGACGGCCTTGACCACGTCGCCGCTCTTGACGTTCCCACCGGGGATCGCGTCTTTGACGGTGGCGACGATGGTGTCGCCGATCCCGGCGTAGCGACGGCCGGAGCCGCCGAGCACCCGGATGCACAAGATCTCCTTGGCACCGGTGTTGTCGGCCACGCGCAGCCGGCTCTCTTGTTGAATCACGTACTTCTCTCCTGGACTGTTTTCCATCGAGTGCAGCCAACGCCCAACCCCCATCGAGACGATCGGTGTGGGGCGTATGGCTTTGTGTCATGAACACGCAGGGCCGTGGAACCGGCCGAGGTCTGTTCAAGACAGCTCGACAAGCCTAGCGGAACAACTGCCGAAGGGCAAATTCCCGGCGCAGCGGCCTCGCGCGGGCGATTCCCCCCGTCTTCCGGCCCGGCGGGTAGATTGGCGGCATGCCCCCCGCAGGCGCCGCCGCGCCAGAGCCGAACGGATTCGTCGCCCCAGGGTTCGAGCCGCTCGCCGAGCTTTTCGCCGCGTCCCTCGGGCGGGGCGGCGGGGCGCTGGCACTGCGGCGCGGCGACCAGGTCCTCGTCGATATCTGCGGCGGATGGGCCGATCGCGCCAGAACCCGCCCGTGGACCCCGGACACCGCCTGCCTCGGCTTCTCGGTCGCGAAGGGCCTGGCCTCCACCGTCCTGCACCGGCTCGCCGACCGGGGGCTCCTCGACTACGACGCCCCGGTCGCCGCCTACTGGCCGGAGTTCGCCCAGGCGGGCAAGGAGCGCGTCACCGTGCGCCAGCTGCTCTCGCATTGCGCGGGCTTGTGGGATGTGCGCCCGCTGGTGCGCGAGCCGGGCGACTGGCTCGACCACCTCCTCATGGAGGAACGGCTCGCGGCGGCCCCGATCACCTCGTCCGTCGGCGTGCCCGGCTACCACGCGATCGCCTTCGGCTGGCTCGCCGCCGGGCTGGCGCGCAAGCTCACGGGGCGCGGGATGCGCCAGCTCGTGCAGGAGGAGATCGCCGAGCCGCTCGGCCTCGACGGCCTGCACATCGGCCGCCCGCCCTCGGGCGTGCCGATCGCGGAGACCGTCGGCGCCATGCCGGAGCTCTGCGGGGCGCTGGTCGCATTCGAGCCGGTCTGGTCCAAGTCGCCGTACGTGCCGGGCTTCCTCGGCGCGCTCTACGCGCCCGGCGTCGAGCGCCATATCGCCAGCGGCCGGATCCTCGACACCGAGATGCCGTCGAGCAACGGCATGGTGACCGCGAGCGGGCTGTGCGCGATGTACGCGGCCCTCGCCAACGGCGGCGAGCTGGGGGGACGCAGGCTGCTCTCGCCGCAGACCGCGCGCGGGCTCCGCGACGTGCAGACCGACCGGCGCGACCGGGTCATCCTCGGCGCGAAGATGCGGTGGCGCCTTGGCTACCACCAGGCCTCCGGCGTCCCGAGCCGCTCCGACGGCGCCTTCGGCCACGACGGGATCGGCGGGTCGACCGGATGGGCCGACCAGGACACCGGCCTCTCCTACGCGCTCGTCTGGAACGACGTCGGCGACCGCGTCACGACCGCGCTGCGGACCGCGCGCGGCCTCAAGATCTCCGCCTTGGCCTGGGAGCTCGCGCAGAACCGCTAGGCAGAACCGCTGGACGAGGGCCGCGACCTGCGGCTGACGTAGTCCCACACCAGCCAGCCCGCCCACAGGACGGGGACCGCGACGAAGCACAGGCAGGCCCCTTGGAACAGCGCCGTGAGCACTCCGTTCGGCATCGTCAGCACGCCGACCCCCGGACTCCCCGTCCGAATCCCGAGCAGATACTCGGACAACGAGGGCCCGACCGGAACCCCCTCGCAGTCCTGGAAGCAGTCTTGATCCCCCGGCATGAACAAGCAGAACGCCAAAAAGACGAGCAACTGGACCCAGAGCATCCCGATCACGGCCCAGAGCAGCGCGCGCGGGGCGCGCAGCGCGAACCCGTTCGGGCGCGAGGACCGCACGACGAACGCGAACACCATCCAGCACAGCCAGATCGGCGGGAAAAAGCACACGCCCATGAGGAACGCCCCCAGCCGCCCCGCGAAGACGACGCCCACCACCGGCAGGGGCGCGAGGAAAATCGCCGTCGCCGTGGCCTTGCGCGCCCAGCGCAGCGCGACCGGCTCGCCCAAATCCCTCTCCGCCGCCATCCGCGCAGACTACCAGCGGCTACCCTCGTCCCATGAGTTTCGGCGCGCTTTGCCTTGTGGCTGTCATCGGATTGGCGGGCCCGCTCCTTGCCTCGATCCCAAAGGCCCGTGTTCCCGTGGTGATCGGCGAGCTGCTCGTCGGGGTGCTCGTGGGGCGCAGCGGCTTCGCCGTGCTCGACACCGACGACAGCACGTTCGCGTTCCTCGCGGACATCGGCTTCGGCCTCGTCATGTTCGTCGCGGGGACCCACGTCCCGGTCCGCAACGCCGAAATGCGCTCGGCGCTGCCGAAAGCGTTGCTGCGCTGCGTCCCCGTCGGGGTGGCCGCCGCGCTCCTCGGCGCAGGCCTCGCCGCCTGGTTCCACACCGGCCATGCCGCCGTCTACGCGGTGCTCATGGCCTCCTCCTCCGCGGCACTGGTGCTGCCGGTGGTGGACTCGCTGCGCCTGACCGGCCCGGCGGTCCTCGCCACGACGGCACAGGTCGCTATCGCCGACACGGCCTGCATCATCGCGCTCCCGCTGGTGATCGACCTGCGCCATGCCGGGCGCGCGGCGCTGGGGGCGCTCGCGGTGGCGGGCTGCGCGGTCGTGGTGTTCCTGCTCATGCGGGCCGCCGACCGCTCGGGCTGGTTGGACCGGATGCACGACTACTCCAAGGCGCGCAAGCTCGCCCTCGAACTGCGGATCAACCTCGCGATCCTGTTCTTCCTCGCCGCGCTCGCCGTCCGAGGCCATGTCTCGATCATGTTGGCCGGGTTCGCGCTCGGCCTGGTCATCGCCGCTATCGGCGAGCCACGGCGGCTGGCCCGCCAGCTCTTCGGCATCACCGAAGGCTTCTTCGGCCCGCTGTTCTTCGTCTGGCTTGGCGCCTCGTTGCACGTCCGCGAGCTGCTGCAGCATCCATCGCTGGTCCTGCTCGGCCTCGCCCTCGGCGGCGGCGCGCTGGCCGCGCACCTGACCGGACGGCTCTTCGGGCAGCCGATCCCGCTGGCCGTGCTCGCCGCAGCCCAGCTCGGCGTGCCGGTCGCCGCCGCGAAAGTGGGCGACCAGATGGGCCTCCTGGTCCCCGGAGAGGGCTCGGCGCTCATCTTCGGGGCGCTGATCACAGTCGCCGCGACGACAATCGCGGGCGGTTTCGCCGCGAAGCAGCAGCCCCCGGAGCCAGCCGCGGCAAACGGCTAGCCTCCGCCTCTCACCCCTGGGCCTTCTTACCCCTGGGCCTTCGCGTGCCCCGAGAGGTGCGCGATCACAAGCTCGGCGACCTCCTCGGGCCGCTCGTCGGGGATCCAGTGCGACACGCCTTCGAAGACCTCGAACCGGTACGGGCCGTCGACCTGCTCGCCGCAGAGCTCTGCCGCTTTCCTGGTGACCGCCACGTCCGCGTCGCTCCAGACGAAGAGCGTCGGAACATGGACCCGCCCTGGAATGCCACGCAGCGACGAGGGCAGTCGCAGCGCGCGGTACCAGTTGATCGCAGCCTTGGCGCGATCCGGGTCGCCGAGCACGGACTCGATGTCGGGCAGCGCGGATTCCGGCGCGCCGAGCAGCTTGACGAGCCTCGTCCGCGCCCACGAGAACTGCCACAACCGCTCCGGCAGCCAGGGCAGCTGGAACACGAGTATGTACCACGAATGCAGTAGCTGCGACCCTCGCAGCCCGGCGAGCAGGAACGCCTTCGGATGCGGCACCGACAGCGCGACAAGCGTGCGGACCCGGTCCGGGCGGGCCGCCGCCAGCCGCCATGCGATCCCCGCGCCCCAGTCGTGGCTGATCACGTCGAACCGCTCCGCGCCCGCCTGGTCGGCCAACGCGACCACGTCCTCCGCCAAGCGTTCCAGCTGGTAGGGCTTGACCCCCTCCGGGCGCGCGCCCGGAGAGTAGCCCCGCTGGTCCGGGGCGAGCACGCGGTAGCCCGCCGCGACCAGGAACGGAATCACGCCCGACCAGCTGCTGGAGGTCTGCGGAAAACCGTGCAGAGCGATCACCACGGGGCCGTCGAGCCTGCCCTCGTCCAGCACGTCGAACGTCAAGCCGTCGTTCGTGAAGGAGCTCAGTCGTCCCATAGCGCGATCCTAGGTCACATCGCATCCAGCAACAAGGCCTGCGTCACACATCCGTGAGGACTACGCCTGCACCGCGTGCAGGTAGCGCCCGGTTTGTTTCTGCTGGCCGTAGCCCTCGGCGAACTGGCCGTCGCGGAAGACGACCTCGCCGCCCACCGCCACGACGGGCACCGTCGCGTCGTTGCGCCGGACCATCCGCTTGAGGCCGCCGAAGAACTCGGCGGGCGCCTCGTGGTACTGCCCGAGCGAGTCGTCGAGGCGCTCGGGGTCGACCACCACGAAGTCCGCCCGGTCGCCGAGCCGCAGCCGTCCGGCTTCGAGGCCGAAGAACTCCGCGAGCTCCCAGGTGAGGCGGCGCACCGCCTGCCCCATGGGCAAGATCGGCTTGCCCGCGAGCTCCGCGTCGCGCATGCGCTTGAGGAACCGCAGGTGGAAGTTGTAGAAGGCCATGTTCCGCAGGTGCGCGCCCGCGTCGGAGAAGCCCATCTGCAGATTCGGGTCTTTCGCCATCGCGTCGAGCTCCCGCTCGCGGTGGTTGGCGACCGTGGTCTTCCACCGGACGTTCCGCTCGCCGTGCTCGACCAAGACGTCGAGGAACGCGTCGAGCGGGTGCACAGGGCTTCCTTCTTGCCTGGCCCGCTCCTCCGCGACCTGCGCGAAGCTTTTGCCCTCGAGCGCCCGGTCCGGGCACTCCACGATCACCGCGTCGCGGAAGTCCTTGTGCCACAAGCCCGGCACCCTGCGCTTGATCGCGAACTCGCGGCGGAACTTGCGCCGGTAGCCCTGGTCCGCCAGGAGCTTGTTGCGCTCCAACTGGTCGCGCAGGTGCAGAGCTGCAGTGCCCGCGCCGAACTCCTCGAACACCGGCAGGTCGATCCCGTCCGAGTACAGCTCGAACGGGACCGGGACGTGCTGGAACCGGACCTTCGAGCCGAAGAACCAGTTGCTGACAGCCGCGCCGTACCGCATGAGCAGGTGCGCGTAGCGGAAGGACTTCGCGTCGGCGGCCACCAAGAGGCTCACCGGCACCGAGGGCTTGCGCCAGAACCACGAGCTCGACGCGAGGAAGAACAGCCACGCCGTGCTGGGGTTCTTGCTATTGGGCGCGCTTTGCAGCATCCGGCCCCGGCGGCGCAGGACCGAGATGAGCCGCAGCCGCTCATGCCACCACGCGTAGGTGGAGGGCAGGGCGCGGGAGCGGTAGCGGTCCCCGTCGAGCTTGTCGAGCGCGGTGTCCATGCCCGAGAGGCCGAGCAGGCCGGCGTCGATGGCCTCCTCCAAGAGCGCGGACATCTTGTCGAGCTCCTTGCGCTTGGGCAGCACGCGCTTGTCGGTGGCCCTGCCGAGGCCCATGACCGCCGCCCGCAGCTCCGAGTGCCCGACGAAAGAGCTGACGTTGGGCCCGAGCGGCAGCGAGTCGATCGCCTTCACGTACCCCTCCGCGTCCGACCAGGTCCGGAAGTCGTCCAGCGCTTTGATCACGTACTCGCGGGGCACCGCCTCGACCCGGCTGAACAAGTCCGCCGCGTCCTCGTTGGACGCGAACACCGTCGACATCGAGCAGCAACCCAAGATCGCCGTGGTGATCCCGTGGCGCACCGACTCGCCGAGGCCCGGGTTGAGCAGCACTTCCGCGTCGTAATGGGTGTGCATGTCGACGAAGCCGGGGAGCAGCCATTTGCCCTCGGCCTCGATCACTTCGGGACAGCCGGACTCGTCGAGCGGAACCGAGGAGACCGCCGCGACGCGGCCGTCCTTGACGCCCACATGCGCGTGGACGGGGTCCGAGCCGGTGCCGTCGAACCACAAGCCGTTTTTCACGATGACGTCGAACATGGGGCTGCCTTTCTCGGATTCTGCAGTCCATCTTAGACCTGACATATGCCGCAGGTCACAATGGATTTTCACAAGATGCGCCACATTGGATATGACCTGAGGAACATATCACACGAGGCCGAGCGCCTTGAGGTCGTCCGCGTACTTCACGATCAGACCACGGGCCAGATGCGGGATATCGTGGTCGGCTCCGACCTCGGCCGCTTTGACCGCGCCCTGGAACTCCCCGGTCGGGTAGACGCTGCCGTCGACGGCGGGGTGCGGGAACGCGTAGGCGTGCAACAGCGGCAACAGGGAATGCTGGCGTTGGCGCTCCGGCAGTCCGCGCACGGCGGTCTCGAACCGGGCGAACCATTCCTTGTGGTCGTCGATCCGCGAGATCGGGTGCCCCGCGTCGACGAGCCAGTCCACGAACTCGTCCAAGCCGACGCCGTCGTGGTGCGGGTTGAACACGTCGTAGCTGTGGAACCCGGAGCCGGGCCGGGCTCCGAGCGCCGTGATGGCCTCGGCGGTGAAGTCCACCGGGATGCCGTCGTAGTGGGCCCGGAGCCGCTCGCCCCCGGCCCCCAGCCGGTAGAAGGATTTCGGCGCGATCCCCGTCGCCAAGACGCTCAGGACCAGGCGGGTGAACTGGTCGGGGACGTTGAGCTGCCCGACGTACTCGCTGTGCGCGAGGATCATGTCCGAGCGGAACACCGCCACCGGCAGGCCGACGAGGTCGTGCGCCTCGCGCAGCAGCACCTCGCCCGCCCATTTGCTGTTCCCGTAGCCGTTCGCGTAGCCCTCGTCCACGGAGCGCTCGGGGATCACGGCCCGGATGTCGCCGTCCTCGTCGAACTCGGCGGGCGCCGTGCCCGCCGCGACCGCCACCGTCGAGAGGTAGGTGACCGGCTTGAGCTTCGCGGTGATCGCGAGGCGGACGATCTCCGCCGTGCCGACCACGTTCGGCCCGAATAGCTGGTTGTACGGCAGGACGTGGTTCACCAGGGCCGCCGGGTGCACGATGGCGTCCACGTCTGCGGCGAGGCGGTCCCACGTCGCGTCGTCCAGGCCGAATCTCGGCTCGCCGACGTCGCCGGGGACCACTTCCAGCCGTCCGTCGGCCAGCTCGGCGAACCGCGCGGCGAGCACCGGGTCGGTGCCGAGCGCCTCGTCGATCCGGGCGCGCGCGGCGGCGGCGTCCTTCCCCCGGACCAGGCAGACCAGCTTGCCGCCGTCGACCGCTGCGAGCCGTTCGAGCTGCTCCAGCGCGAGGAAGCGTCCGAGCCAGCCGTTCGCGCCGGTGAGCAGGACGGTGCGGGCCTCGCCCGCCGCCGGGAGGTCCCTGGCGGCGGCCAGCAGGCCTGCTTCGAGGAACTTGTCCAGCGTCAGATCGCTCGCGCGGATCGTCGCCGCGCCAGCGCCGTGCACGGAGGCGGCCGTCGGCCCCGTCCCGCCCGCGCGCTCGGCCTCGATGTGCTTCGCGATCCCGCCGAGCGAGGCGGTCGGACCGATGATGATCCGCACCGGCACTTCGACCTCGAAGATCTCCTGCAGGAGGTTCGCGAAGCTCAGCGCCGAGAGCGAGTCGCCGCCGAGGTCCGTGAAGTTCGCCTCCGGGCCGATCTCGCCCCCCTCCGTCCCGCCGATCCCGCTCAGCGCGGCGGCGGCCCGCGCGACTGTCTCGACGACCGGGCGCCCGCCCGCCCCCGCCCGCAGCTCGCGCAGCTCGCTCTCCTGCCCGTGGGCGATCTCCTCGTACCTGGCCTCCAGCGCCGCGCCGTACTTCGCCTTGAGCTTTGGCCGCAACAGCTTGCCGACCTCGGAGAGCAGGCCGTTCTTCGTGGTGAACGGCTCGGTCTCGACCAAGAAGTCGCGCGGCGCCTCGTAGGACTGCAGGCCCGCCTCTTTGGCGATCTTCTGCAGCGAGGCCGCGATGAGCGCCTTCGCCTCCGGGCTCCGCGCCTCGGCTTCGAGCGCTTCGGCGTTCGGCACGACGACCGCGAGGAGGTAGGAGCGCTCGCTGTTGCCGTAGACGAAGATCTGCTTCACGTAGGGGCTCGTGCCGAACGCGGCCTCGAGCTTCGCGACGGCGACGAACTCGCCCTGCGAGAGCTTGAGGACGTTCTTGCTCCGGTCGACGTAGACGAGGCGGTCCGGCGCGATTTCGGCCATCACGTCGCCGGTCTTGTAGTAGCCGTCCGCGTCGAACACCTCAGCCGTGGCCTCGGGGCGCTTGTAATAGCCGGACACGAGGCTCTCCGAGCGGATGTGCAGCTCCCCGCGCGGATAGGGCTTGTCGGTGGTGAAATAGCCCAGCTCGGGCACGTCGACCAGCTTGTAGTCGATGACCGGCGGGCGCTGGACGACCCCGTCGTGCATGACTCCGAGCGCCTCGGTCGAGCCGTAGCCGTCGAACATCGGGAAGCCGAGCAGGTCCTCCATGAAGGCGCGCATCTCCGGCGACAGCGGCGCGGAGCCGCAGACCGCGGCGAGCAGGCGGTCGCCGAGCACCTTTTCCCGCAGCTCCGCGACACCGCCGTGACCGCGCTGGCTCTCTTGACCGCGCTGGCTTTCTTGACCGCGCTGGCTTTCTTGAAAAAGCATCTCGCAGACGCGCGGGACGAGGGCCAAGAACGTCGGGCGGGCCAGAGCCATGTCCTCGAAGAGAGTCGAGAGGTCGCTGTTCGCGGTGAAGTACGCGATCCCCCCGGCGGCGAGCGTTCTGTTGAGGATCGACCGCCCGTACGAGTGGCTCAGCGGCATGTAGTGCAGCGAGATGCTCGGCATCCCCGGGACGACCGAGGCCCTCCCCCAGGACTGGGCCACGAGGCGCTGCGAGTACATCGCGCCCTTCGGCGTGCCGGTCGAGCCGGAGGTGTAGATCAACAGGGCCAACGCCTCCTCGCCCTCGGCGGGCTCGAAGAGCGGGGCCTCCGGCGAGGACTCGCCACGGGCGACCAGTTCGGCGAGCGTCTCGACGGCCACGGCGCTGCCCGCCTGTGCCAACTTCTCCCGCGCTGCGGCAATGGCCGCGCGGTGCTCGTCCGACTCCTCGCGCACGTCGAACACGACAAGGCGCTCGACGCTCGCAGCGCCGAGCGCGCAGGCTGTCGCCCCGTTCAGGCTGTCCGCGCTCGACGCGAGCACCTTGGGCGCGGTCTCCGCCAGGATCTCGGCGAGCTGCGTGATCGAGGCTCCCGCCTGCAGCGGCACGGACACCAGGCCCGACCGGACCGTGGCCAGGTCGACAGCGGCGTAGTCCGGGCTGGTGAAGCCGATAGTGGCGACGAAGTCCCCAGGGACGAGCCCGTCCGCCTGCCACGCCGCCGCGATCGCCCCGACCCGCGCCCACAGCTCCCCGTAGCTGGTCGTCTGGTAGCCCGCGCCGACCCGGTGGGCGAGCGCCGGACGCTCCGCGTACCCCTTCATCAGGACGTCCAGGTACCGCACGAGCGAGAGCCCCGGCTCCGACACCGCCGCCACGACCTCTGGCGCGGGCGCGGCCGCCGCGAACTGGGGATCGGTCGCGCGCAGCTCTTCGATCCGCTGGAAGAGGCGCTGCGCCCGCTCTCCGTTGTCGCCCATAGCCGTCCTTCCGTCCGATGCAGCCCGCGAACACAAGATTCGCTATTGCTAACTATAGACAGCCGTGAGCGCGGCGCGCCCTACTCCTGCTCGGCAGCCAAGGGGGCGGAGCCGCACGCGGCCTTGCCGACCCGGCCCGTGTAGTACGCGACCTTGTGCTCCACCACCGAGAGGTCTTCCATGAGCCGCTCCTGCTCGGAGAAGATCCGCGCGCGCTGGGCGAGCAGCAGCTCCAGCCGCTCCGAATGGGTCTCCTCCCCGCCTTGGAGCAGCTCGATGAACCGGCGCATGTCCCTGACCGGCATCCCGGTGCGCCGCAGGCACAGCATCAGAGAGATGCGCTCCACATCGGACTCGGAGAACCGGCGTTGCCCGCCCGCGTTTCGGCGGATCGCCGGGAAGAGCCCCTCGCGCTCGAACCAGCGCAACGAGTCGATCGACAGACCAGTCTCGGCCGAGACTTCGCCGATGGTGAGCTCCCTGATGCGCACTGCGGTCATGCCTACACCGTAGAACCTGGAGGGCGCTCTAGGTCAAGTGGGGCACGCGTCACACTTGCGCTGGAGGGCGCTCCAGGCTCTAGGCTGAACCCGACGAACACGAACAGGAGGCACGGATGCAGATCGAGGGCAGGGTCGCGCTGGTCACCGGGGCGAACCGGGGGATCGGCAAAGCTTTCGCGCGAGAGCTCCGCCGCCTCGGCGCGACGAAGGTCTACGCCGCCGCGCGGGACGTCGCTTCGATCGTCGACGACGACGTGGTCCCGATCCGGCTCGACGTGACCGATCCGGCGAGCGTCGCGGAGGCCGCCGAACTCGCCGGGGACGTTTCGATCCTCGTCAACAACGCGGGCCTGTTGCTCCCCACCCCGCCGCTCGCAGCCTCGCTCGACGACGCCCGCGAGCAGTTCGAAGTGAACTGCCTCGGCACGTGGGCGGCCACCCAGGCGTTCGCGCCCGTGATCGCCCGAAACGGCGGCGGGGCGGTCGTGAACATGCTCTCCGTCGCGTCCTGGGCCAGCGGCCGGACCGACTTCGCGGGATACGCGGCGAGCAAAGCGGCGCAATGGGCCGTCACGAACGCGCTGCGCCGGGCCTTGCGCCCGCAGGGGGTCCAGATGGTCGGCGTGCACGTCGGATTCGTCGACACGGACATGACCGCAGGCGTCGACGGCGCGAAGAACTCCCCGGAAGACGTCGCCCGGACCGCCCTGCGAGGCCTCGCCGACGACTTGGACGAAGTGCTCGTCGACCAGCGCACCCGCGAGGTCAAAGCCTCGTTGTCCACCGGCGACCCGGCATACCTCGCACCCCTCCCCTGACAGTCCGGCCTGTTACGTCCGCGTTGCGACGTGGAACACACGTCGATGATCTTCCCGAAACACATGGGTTGTAGATTGCGTGGATGGCAGACCAACAGGGCAAACGGTCCACGCTCTTCCTCCAGCTCGCGGCGGCTATCGTCCTCGGCGCCGTCGTCGGCTGGCTGTGGCCGAAGGTCGGCGCCGATCTCAAACCGCTCGCGGACGGGTTCATCAAGCTCATCAAGATGCTCATCGCGCCCATCGTGTTCTGCACGGTGGTGCTCGGCATCGCGCATGCCGGGGACCTCAAATCGGTCGGGCGGATCGGGATCAAGGCCTTGGTCTACTTCGAGGCGATCACCACGTTCGCCTTGGTGTTCGGCCTCCTCGTCGGCAACCTCGTCCGGCCTGGCTCTGGCTTCCACGTCGACCCGAAGACGCTGGCCACCGGCGCCGAGGCGATCGCGAAGAAGACCGGGAACGGCGAGCTGCCGCACACGGTCGAGTTCCTGCTCGGCGTCATCCCGACTTCGGTGGTCGGGGCGTTCGCGGAGAACGCGCTGCTCCAGGTGCTGTTCTTCTCTGTGCTGTTCGGCTTGGCGCTCGCGAAGTTCGGCGAGACCGGCCCCCCGGTCGTCTTGGAGCTGGTCGACCACCTGAGCAAGCTCTTTTTCACGATCATCGGCTGGGTGATGCGGCTCGCCCCGCTCGGCGCGTTCGGCGCGATGGTCTTCATCATCGGCCAGTACGGGATCGCGACGCTCGGCGGCTACGCCAAGCTCATCGCCTGCTGCTATCTCGCGGCGGTGCTGTTCATCCTGGTCCTCGCGGTCGTCGCGCGGCTCGGCGCGGGCCTGAACCTGTGGAAGTTCGTCGTCTACATCAAAGACGAGCTCTTCCTCGCGCTCGGCACCGCGTCCACCGAGGTCGCGCTGCCGCGCATCATGGCGAAGCTGCAGGCGGCGGGCTGCTCGCGCGCCACGACCGGCCTCGTGGTCCCCACCGGGTACTCGTTCAACTTGGACGGCGCCACGCTGTACCTGTCGATCTGCGTGCTGTTCCTCGCCCAGGCCCTCGGCGTGAACCTCACCCTCGGCGAGCAGGTCGCCGCGATGCTCGTCCTCATGCTCACCTCGAAGGGGATGGCGGGCGTGCCCGGCTCGTCCTTCCTCGCCCTCTCCGCGACGATCGCGGCCATCGGCCACGGCTCGATCCCCGTCGCGGCGGTCGCGCTGCTGCTCGGCGCCGACCGGATCATGGACTCCATGCGGGTCTCGGTCAACCTGCTCGGCAACTGCGTCGCCACCTTTGTCGTGGCCAATTGGGAGGGCCAGCTCGACAAGGAGCAGATGCGCGAGACGCTCGAAAGCGGGCGCGAGCCCGTGCCCGCCTGAGCGGGCAGCGCCCTCAGCGTCCCCGCACCGCGAGGTCCGGGCGCCCGACGACCACTGTCGCCATGTTGTAGCCGCTCATCCGGAGCGAGCCGTCCGCCGCCGTGCGCGGATACTCCGCATGCCCGTGCGCCTGCTCGTGCCGCAGGCCGTCGCCGGGCCCGACCCCTTCGTGCGTGGAGAGCCGGACGGTCCACGGGAACATGCTCGGGAAGCCGCCGTACGCGATTTTCGGCCCCCACTCCGGGATGCGCCGGATGGGGTCGTTGTCGGATTCGAGCACGAACACGCGGCCCGGCTCCAGGCCGAGCTGGTCGGCGTTGCCGGTCTCGGTCATGTCGATGCCGGGCGAGCCGTAGAACACGGCGCTGCGGACTGTCCCTTTCGGCAGCTGCTGCAGCGCGAGCGAGACGACGAGCGAGCCGTACGAGTGGCCGAGCACGGTGATGTCGGGATGGCGCGCCGCGGATCCCTGGGCCGGGCGCCACACCGCCGCGACGCCTTGGCAGAACCGCGCGAAGCTCTCCGACCCGGCCCGCGCCCGCGTGTCCTGGCTGAGCTCGAACACGCCTTTGAGCTCGTCGCCCCAGCCGGGGCCGGGGTTGACCCCGTCCCAGTTGAACTGCGGCGGGTCGTAGCCGATCCAGGCGATGGCGGCGACCGAGGAGGACGCGCCCTGCTGGCGCAGGATGGTTTCGCCCTCGCTCTTGAGCTTCGCGGCCTCGTCGACCATGCCCGCCAGCGTCTGCCCCGGCGAGGAGTTGATCCCCGGCGTGGTGATCGCGATGTGGTCCGCGGAGTCCGGGTCGCCGACCGCGACGGCGGCCTTGCCGCGCTCCCCCGCGCTCATGTCGAGGAGCAGCAGCTTGGCTTCGGGATGCGCGGCGAGCGAGCGCTCCACCGCCGCGAGGCCTTCGAGCTTGCGCTCGACGTAGAAGATCTCGGAGTCTTTGTCGTTGAACGCGCCGTGGAACTTGTCGGCGGACAGATCGCGCCGCAGCCGGTCGCGCTCGGCCTCCAGCTCGGCTCGGCGCTTCGGGATGAGCGAGCGGTTCGCCTGGTCCCTCGCGCTCGCCGTGACCCCGTCCCGGTTGGCGATCAGCTCCGGGTAGCGCCTCGCGAAGTCCAACTGCCCGTCCGGCTCCGCCGCCGCCTCGTTGACCTCTCCCGAGAGCAAGGCCCCGGCGAACGAGTCGCCCTCGGAGCGAGCGGGCTCCATCGCCCACTGGCCGCTCCAGAGCAGGGCCAAAACAAGAGCTGCAGAGACACTCCTCCTGCGGTCGAGCAACGCGCGGGGATTGATCACTTGGGCCATCCTACCGGCTCGGCCGCAAAGCCGGCTAGTGCGAACGCGCGAATCGATCACCGAATGTGGCAGGCGCAACATGCGCGCGACGGCCGCGCGTGCGAGAATGCCCTATGGCAACACCGCAGCTCGACCAGGCTTTCCTCGACGATTTCCGGACGCTTTCCACGTTCGGGGCCACCCCGGCGCACGGCGTGGAGCGCCAAGCCGCCACAGCGGCTGACGGCGAGCAGCGGCATTGGCTCGCGGGCTGGCTCGCCGAGCGGGGGTTCACGGTCCGCTACGACAAGATCGGCAACCAGTTCGGGCTCCTCGACCTCGTGCCGGGCGCGCCGTACGTGCTGGTCGGCTCGCATTTGGACAGCCAGCCCCTCGGCGGGCGGTTCGACGGGGCGTACGGCGTGCTCGCCGGGGCGCACGCGGCGTGGCGGCTCGCGCAGCGGTGGCAAGCCGAGGGGACCGAGCCGAAATACAATCTCGCCGTCGTGAACTGGTTCAACGAGGAGGGCTGCCGGTTCCGTCCGAGCCTGCAAGGCTCCGGGGTGTACACCGGGAAGTTCGACCTCCAAGCCACCCTCGCCATCACCGACGACGCCGGGATCACCGTGGCCCAAGCGCTCGCCGACATCGGCACGATCGACCCGGAGGGCGAGGCCCCCACCCCTGCGGCCTACGCCGAGATCCACATCGAGCAAGGCCCCGAGCTGGAGCGGGAGGGGCTGGCCATCGGCGTGGTCGACGCGACATGGGCCGCGAAGAAGTTCGAGCTCGTGGTGCGCGGCGAGCAGTCGCACACCGGCTCGACGCCGATGGAGTTCCGGCACGACGCCCTGCTCGGCGCAGCTTTGGTCATCGCTGCGGTGCGCGACCAGGCCGACCGGCACGCCGACGTGCCGCTGCACGCCTGCGTCAGCTACCTGACCTTGGAGCCGAACTCCCCGGTGACCACCGCCCGCGAAGTGCGCCTGCATGTGGACAGCCGCTGCGCGGACGAGCGCGTGCTGGAGCAGGCGAAGGCGGACCTGTTCGCGGCGATCGCGCAGATCGAGGAGCGCGCGCAGGTGAAGATCGAGCAGGTCGCGGCGCACGAGTGGGGCAACCTCGCCTACCAGTCCGAGGGCGTGAAGCTCGCGCTCGACGTGGTGGACGGCCTCGACCTGCCCAGACGGACCATCATGACGGTGGCGGGGCACGACTCGACGAACATGAAAGACCTCGTGCCGACCGTCATGCTGTTCATCCCCAGCGTCGACGGCATCTCGCACAACGAGCGGGAGTTCACCGAGGACAAGGACCTGCTCGCCGGGCTGCGCGTGCTTGTCGAAGTGGTCGGCAGGATGGCAAACGGCGAGCTGGACGGAGCTAAGGCTGCGGGGCCTGGCCTCTAGGCAGGAGGGCCGTTCTGCCACTGGCCCCAACGGGCGACGACGTCGTCCACCACAGCCGAGCCGACCAGCAGCAGGTTCTCGACCGCCTCGTCGAAGCCCGCGAACGTCACCCCGGGGACCGGGGTGAGCACCGACAGCGGCGCCTCCCCCGGCGGCGCGTGGTCGTAGTCGACGGCGCCGCGCAGCGAGAGCACCCGGCCCGTGCCGTGGGTGCGCCCGACCGTGCGGGCGAGGGCAAGGTTCTCCATCTCGGTCATGACGTAGTCGTCCGCGCCGTAGTGCTTCGCGATGAACTGCGCCTGCTCGGAGAGCTCCGCGCCGACGAAATACGTGTCTCCGGTCAGATGCGAGCCGACGACGACCTTGGGCGGACGCCGGGCCGCCGGGTACGGGAAACGGTCCCGATATGCCTGGGTCTGCGGGGAGTCGCGCAGCGGCAACCGCTCGGTCAGCCGAACGGCGGCCGCGACGAGCTTCGGGTCGAGCCGGATGCGGGCGAAGTCGTCGTACTCGGCCCTCGCCCGGAACCCGCCGTCCCCCGGCGCCCCGTCCTTGTCCCCCCATTTGTGCCCGAGGTCGAAGTCCACCAGCCAGCTGCCCCAGCTCGCGTCCCCGATCGAGCCGCGCTCCGGCGGGGTGCCCGCCACCCCGGTGAAGAGGTAGTAGGCCTTGTCGAAATCGAAGGCCGGGTTCAAGAGGATCGCCTGCATCGAGGCGGTCGACCCGACCTTGCCCATGCCGAGGACCGCGCCGCAGATCCCCGAGTCCGTGCAGTACACCGGGTTCGCCGCGCCACGGACCTCGACGGGCGCGGCATGGCTGAAGTACTTCTCGTACCAGAGCTGGAACTCGCCTGGCGCGTCCCCGGTGTTCTTCCCCTTCTCGAACATCGCCCCGACGAAGACCTTCACCGAGATCGGCGGCTTCCCCGCAGGCTCCGACTTCGAACAACCAGCAGCCACGACCGCGAGCAAAGCCAAACAGACCGAGAGAACACGCATACGCCCCAGGCTCTCACACGGCGGGCGCGTCCGCCTTCTGGCGCAGCCACAGCACTGCCCCAACGGACGTGACGACCGCGCCGCAGACGCACAACAAGGCCCAGGACGGCCCGACCTTGCCGTCAGCCGGATCGGCGACCGAGCCTGCGAGCGCGACGCCAACGCTTATGCCGAGCTGCCTGCTCGTGGAGACCACGCCGCTGGCGGCTCCGGCGTTCGCGCCCATGCCCGTGGTCCCCATCGCGGAGATCGGCGCGTTCGCCAGGCCGAGCCCGACCCCGTACAAACCCGCGCCGATGAGAATCCAGTGGGTCGGCGACGAGATGTGCGCGGCCAGCACGACGCCTGCGGCCGCCATGCCGATACCGCCGAACACCAGGGGCGGGCTCGCGCCGAACGCGGCCATCGCCCTGCCGCTCACCGACGAGAAGACGAACATCCCCACCGCCATCGGCAGCAGGTGCGCCCCCGCTGTCGCGGCGGACTCCCCGACATGCGCCTGCAGGTAGAGCGAGACCGTGAAGACGAGGGCGCCGAGCCCGAGCGAGGTGGAGAACCCGCCGAGGTTCGCCGCCGCATAGGGCGCGCTGCGGAACGCGCGCAGGTCGATGAACGGGCTCTCCGCGCGGCGCATCGCATGCCCCGAGGCCAAGGCGCAGAGCACGAAGCAGGCGAACGCCGCCCAGATCCACGGCGAGGACAACCCGCGCCGGGGCAATTCGATGATCGTGAGGACGAGCCCGAACATGGCCGCGACCGCGAAGGCCTGGCCCCGCACGTCGAGGCCGCGCGCCTGCTTGCCGAACGACTCCGGCAGGAAGCGGGTCGCCCAGACTGCGGCGGCGCAGACGGGGACGTTGATCCAGAAGATCGACGGCCAGCCGACCGTGTCGACCAGGAACCCGCCGAACACGGGGCCGAGCGCCATGGCGATCCCGACGACCGCGCCCCACGCGCCCAAGGCCTTGGCGCGCTTCGCGGGCTCGGAGTACACCGAGGTGATGATCGCGAGAGCGACCGGGTTGAGCATGGACCCGCCGATCCCTTGCAGCACCCGCGCCGCGATCAGCACATGGATCGTCGGGGCGACGCTGCACAAGAGCGAGCTGAGGCCGAAGAGGACCAGCCCGTACCGGAAGAACCGTCGCCTGCCGCCCCGGTCGGCGAGGACCCCGCTGGAGATCAGGAAGCTCGCCAACGTCAGCGTGTAGCCGTCGACCACCCATTGCAGCTCCTCCTTCCCGGAGCGAAGGCTGTGGCCGATCGCCGGAAGCGCCACGTTCACGACGCTCGCGTCGAGGATGACGACGAAGATGCTGAGGCAGCAGATGACCAGGACGCGGACCGGGCGCACCGGCGCCTGTCCCGTCACGGTTTGACCGCGACGCAGAAGATCCTTCGGAACGGGAACGGGGTGAGCGGGCCCGCCTTCGGGTACGCCATGCGGAGCAGGCCCGCGTATTCGCGCTCGAACTGCGCCGCGTCTTCTGGCGACAGCGCGTCGAGAACCGGCCGCAGCCCGGTGCCCCGGACCCAGCCGAGCACGGGGTCGTCGCCTTCGAGCAGGTGGAGGTAGGTGGTCTCCCACGCGTCGGGGACCAGCCCGGCGGACAGGGCGAGGCGCGCGTATTGCTCCGGGGTGTCGGTGCTTTCGCCGCCGCGCAGCACCCCGTCGAGCTTCGCCTTCCATTTCGGCCCCAACGAGAGCGTGCGCATCAGCACATGCGAGGGGGCGAGGAAGTTGCCCGGCACCTGCCAGGCGATCACCCCGCCCGAGCCCAGCTGCCCGGCCCACCCGGCGAGGAGCTCCCGGTGCTGCGGCAGCCATTGCAGCGCGGCGTTCGTGAAGAGGAGGTCGACCCCCTCGGCGGAGAAGTCGGCGATGTCGCCGAGCTCGACGCGCACATTTCTCGGAAGACTGCCGCCGCCCGGCAGGCCCGTGGCCGCGTCGGCGACCATCGCGGGAGAGGAGTCGATCCCGACCACCTCCGCCTCGGGCCAGCGCTCGCCCAGCGCCGCCGTGAGCCGCCCGGTCGCGCAGCCGAGGTCGACGACCTTTTTCGGCGCGATGTCGGGGACGCGGGCGAGGAGGTCGAAGTAGGCGCGGTCGCGCTGGTCGCTGAACCGGTGGTAGACCTTCGGATCCCAGGAAGCAGCCATAGGATCATTCTCTCACTGCACCGACGAAAAGCCCGTCTGAGGTATCGCCGCGCGGACCCCGGCTGTCAGACCTCTTCGAGGGTCTTGCCCTTGGTCTCGCGCACCAGGAACTGCACGAAGAAGAACGAGATCGCCGCGAACAGCGCGTAGCCGACGTAGGTGAGCGAGAGGTTCCAGGTGGACAGGCTCGGGAACGAGACGGTGATCAACCAGTTCGCGAGCCAGTTGAAAGCGGTGGACAGCGAGATCGCGGCGGCGCGCAGGCGGGCGGGGAACATCTCGCCGAGGATCACCCAGAGCACCACGCCCCAGGAGAGCGCGAAGAAGAACACGAACACATGCGCCGCGACCAGCGCGGTCAGGCCCGCGTCGTGCGGGAGGAAGGCGTGCTCGCCCTGGCGTTGGAGATGGCTGAAGGCCCAGGCTTCCGCGCCGAGGGCGAGCGCCATGCCAACGGAGCCCGCGAGCAGCAGCGCTTTGCGCCCGATCCTGTCGATGAGGGCGATCGCGACGAAAGTGCCGACGATGTTGATGACTGCGGTCGAGAAGCTGCGCAGCAGCGAATCCGCCTGGTCCGCGCCGACGGACTGCCAGAGCGTCGCGGAGTAGTAGAAGACCACGTTGATGCCGACGAGCTGCTGGAACACCGCCATGCCGACGCCGACCCACACGACGACGGGCAGGAGCGACCTTCGGTCGAGCAGGTCCGTGAAGCGGGGCTTGCGGTCGGCGACGAGGGCGGCCCTGACTTCGGCGACGCGGGCTTCGGCGTCGACGTCGGGGCCTTCCAGCTCGGCGAAGACCGCGCGGGCCTGGTCGTCTTGCCCGTTGGCGACGAGGTATCGCGGCGATTCGGGGATGGTGGACGCGAGGAGGAAGTACACGAGCGCGGGCACGGCGCAGGCGCCGAGCATCCATTGCCACGCCTCCAGGCCCGCGATCGTGTCGCGGACCCCTCCGCCCGCGGCGTCCGCGATCAGGTAGTTGACCAGCTGGGAGACTGCGATGCCGACGACGATGGCCAGCTGCTGCAGCGACGAGAGGCGGCCCCGGTACGCGGGAGGCGACACCTCCGCGATGTACAGCGGCCCGATGACCGAGGCCACGCCGATGGCCGTGCCGCCGATGACCCGCCAGAGCGCGAGCAGCCACGGGCTGAACGGGAACATCGACCCAAGCGCGCTGACCAGGAAGAGGATCGCCGCGACGCGCATGACCGTTCGCCGCCCGAACTGCTCGGCGAGCCTGCCCGCGCCCATCGCCCCGGCCGCGCAGCCGAGCAGGGCCGTGGAGACGATAGCGCCAACCGCCACGTCGCCGATGGCGAAATGACCTCGGATGCCGGGGACGGCTCCGTTGATCACCGCCGTGTCGTAGCCGAACAGGAACCCGCTCATCGCGGCGGAGGCGGACACGAAAAGCACCTTCGCGAGCGGCGGCTTCGCCGGCCGCTGCTCTGCTGTGAGGTGGCTAACCATCGGTTCAGCATAAGTCAGGGCGCGTCACGCGAAATAGCGGGCAGGCGAAACACCCACCGCGCGGCGGAACGCGGCCGCGAACGCGCTCGCGGAGCAGTAGCCCGTCCGCTCGGCGACGCGCTCGACGGTCTTGCCCTCGGCGAGGAGCGGCAGTGCCGCGCGCAGTCGGACCTGCGTGCGCCATTGCCCGAAGCTGAGCCCCGTCTGCGCGGCCCAGATCCGGGAGAGCGTGCGCTCCGACGCGCCGACGCCACGAGCGAGATCACGCAAGACAGCGCCGTCCGCGGGGTTCGCGACCAGCCGTCTCGCGAGCTCTGCCGCTCTGGGGTCGGTCGGCATGGGAGCGCGGATCGGGATCACGGACATCGGTTCGAGCAGGTCGAAGAGCACCGCCTCGGCCCGCTCCCGCGCGTCCGGGGCCAGGTCCGCGCGGAGCAAGTGCCCCAGCAGCTCGCGCAACAACGGGCCGACCCGGATCAGCCGAGGCGCCCGCCAGTCGCCATGAGGCAGGCTCCCGCCTGTCCGGTTCGCCGGGCAGTAGACGCCGCGCAGCACCGCGCCGCCGATGGCGCCGGTGCGATGGGCCACCCCTGCGGGCAGCCACAACGCCCGCGTCGTTGGGAGCACCCACTGCGCTTTCCCTGCGGCTGCGCCCATCTCCACCGAAACGGCGACCACGCCGCGAGCGGCCCAGACCAATTGGTGGTGGTCGTCGTGGACATGCTCGGAGAACCAGTGGCCGGAGCGCAGCCGCACGTCGCCGAGCACCATCGCATGCCCAGGCTCGACGAGCCTGCCGACCAGTTCGGCCGCAGCAGGCGCGTCGTGGCTGTTTTGCGACATACTGTGTCATCTTATCGTCTTTCAGACATCGTCGAAGGCCGTTACCGTCGAGGCCATGGCTATGAACTGGATACATCGACGCATTTGCAGCTCGGAGAAATGGGCCGCCTCGGTCCGCGACGAGATGCTGCCCTGGGCGCTCTTGGGCGTCGAGCTCGGCGACAGCACGTTGGAGATCGGCCCCGGCTACGGCGCGAACCTCAAGGTCTTGGTCGAGCGGACCGAGCGCCTTACCGCCGTGGAGATCGACCCCGCGATGGCGGCGGGCCTTCGGCGCAGCCACGGCTCCCGAGCCAGGATCGTCGAGGGCGACGGCACGGACCTCGACCTGCCGGATTCCCAGTTCAGCTCCGTCGTCTGCTTCACCATGCTCCACCACGTCCCCACCCCGCACGGGCAGAACGAGCTCTTCGCCGAGGCACGGCGCGTGCTGGAGCCCGGCGGCGTGTTCGCCGGATGCGACCTGGTGCACAGCCTGTTCATGCGCGCGCTGCACATCGGGGACACCTACAACCCGGTGCCGCCGCAGTCGCTCGCGCGCCGCCTCGAAACTGCGGGGTTCCAAGACGTCTTCACCGACGAATGGGGCGGCAGGCAGCGCTGGCGGGCTGTCGCGGCCTAGCCCGAAGCAGCCGAGCGCAGCCCCAGCGCCTCCGCGAGGGCGGCCAGCCCTGGGATCGGGTCGCCCTTCGTGGGGAGCACCTGGACCGAGACGTGGTCCGCGCCCGCCTCCAGATGGGCCGTGACGCCTGCGGCGATCCGCTCCGGCGTGCCGTAGGAGACCAGCGCGTCGAGCAGCTCGTCCGACGCGGAATCGCCGACGTGGAGGTCCGGGAAGCCGAATTCGCGCAGCATGTTGACGTAATTGCTCAGCCCGGTGTAGAAGTCGACCGCTTCCCGGCCCACCGCGTGCGCGGCTTCGGGGTCGGTCTCGAACACGACCTTGTGCTCGGGGGCGAGCAGCACGCCCGGCCCGAGCGCCTCGCGGGCGAATTTCGTGTGCGCAACGGGGGTGAGGTACGGGTGCGCGCCCGCAGTCCGAGCCTCGGAGAGCTTGAGCACCCCCGACCGGAGGGCGGCGAGCACCAGGCGGTCCCTCGGCACTCCGGCGCTGTCGAGCTCGTCCAAATACGCCACGAGCGCCTGGTACGGCGTCTTGTAGACGGCGGCGCTGCGTTCCGGGTGGCCGATGCCCACCCCCAGCACGAGGCGGCCGGGGAAACGCGCGTCGAGCCGGTGGTACGAGGCGGCGACCTCCTGCGCGGGCGCCGTCCAGATGTTCACGATCCCCGAAGCCACGGTGATGGACTCCGAATGCTCCAGCGCCCCCTGGACATTGCGGAGGTCCGACTCGAACACCCCGCCGACCCAGATCGCCCCGTAGCCGAGGCGCTCGACCTCGGCAGCCTTCTCGTCGCCGAAACGGTCGAAGAGGCCCCAGACTCCGACCTTGCCGAGCGGCGGCGTGGTCACTGCCCGGCCTCGGTGGCCAGGCCGAGCTGCGCGGCCAGCGCCGCCAGCACGGGGACCGGGTCGCTCTTCCCCGGGAGCACCTGGACCGCGACGTGGTCCGCGCCCGCCGCGAGGTGCGCCCGCAGCCCTGCGACGATTTGCTCGGGGGTGCCGCGCTGGACGAGCGCGTCGAGGAATTCGCCGCTCGCGTCGTCGCCGACGCCAAGGCCGGGGAAGCCGAACTCGCGCCACGCGTTCACGTAGTTGGACAGGCCCAAATAGAAACGCGCGGTGTCCGCGCCCGCCTCACGGGCCTTGGCCTGGTCGGTCTCGAGGACGACCTTCGCCTCCGTCGCGAGCAGCGGCCCCGTCCCGAGCGCCTCGCGGGCGAACTTGGTCTGCGCCACCGGCATGAAGTAGGGGTGCGCGCCCGCCGTGCGCTCGGCGGCGAGCTTGAGCATGCGCCCGCGCAGCGCGGCGAGGACGATCCGCCCCTTGGGGACGCCATGCGCGTCGAGCTCGTCGAGATAAGAGACGACCTTCTGGTACGGGCTCTGGTACTCGGCCTGCGCCTCGGGGTGGCCCGCCCCGATCCCGAGCAGGAACCGGCCAGGGTGCCGCTCTTCGAAGCGATGGTAGGTCTCGGCGACCTCGCCCGCCGGGGCCGTCCACACGTTGACGATGCCGGAGGCGACGACGATCCGCTCGGTCTCCTCGAGCGCGGCCGCGTGCCAGGCCAGGTCGGACGGCGGCGAACCGCCGATCCAGATGGCGCCGTAGCCCAGCTTCTCGATCGCGGCGGCGCGCCCGGCGAAGTACTCGAACGCGCCGAAGACGCCGTATTGGCCAAGTTGGATCTCGCTCACCCCCAGGGCAACCCGGTCCGGCGCGGCGCTATTCCCGGCATTCGGCGCAGCATGGTCGCATCCAACTGGTATGACCAGTTGACATCTGTCCAATGGGGGCGCATGCTGGGGACATGACCTTCTCGCCCATCCAGCGGACCTCCGTGGCGGATTCGGTGTTCGCGCAGATCAGCGCCCAAGTGCTCGACGGAAGGCTCGCGCCGGGCAACGGGCTCCCCGGCGAACGCGCCCTCGCCGAGGCGTTCGGAGTCTCGCGGCCCGTGGTCCGCGAGGCGATCCAGAAACTCTCCCAGGCCGGGCTCGTCGCGACGCGGCACGGCGAAGGCACCACGGTCGTGGACTACCGGCGAGAGGCCGGGCCGGAGCTGTTGCCCGCGCTGCTCGTGCGGGACGGCAGCCCCGACCCGAAAGTCATCCGCAGCGTCGCGGAAGTCCGCGAAGTCCTCGGCGCGGAGGAGGACCCCGTCGGCAAGCAGCGCCTCGCCCTGGCCTACTGGGACGTGCTGGTCGACGGCGCGGACTCCATCGCCCACCGGCTCATGGCGAACAGCCTGTGGAAGGCCTACGAGCCCGCGATCGAGGCGTTGGCCGTCGTCCTCAGCTCCGAAGTCGGGGCTGCCGGCGCGTACGCGGGCCTCGCCGTCGCCGTCGCCGACGGCGACGAGGCCGAAGCGCGCTCCCTCGCCCGCCAGCTCCTCGCCCGAGGGACCTCCGCCCTCGAAGCCCTCGCCACCACGCTCGAAGAAGGAGCCCTCTCATGACCACGCCACGGCAGCGCAGAAACCCGGCGACGACGCTCCGCGCGGTCGCCCCCGAGTTCTGGCGGCACCGGTCGCCGTGGCTGATCGCCACGACGCTCGTGGCCGCCGTGGCCGGGCGGATCTCGGCGAAGGACTGGCGCTGGGGCGACGCGCGCGTGCCCGTCGTCGCCGTCCTGCTCTTCCCCTTCGTCGAATGGGTCGTCCACACCACGGCGCTGCACTTCAAACCCAGGAAGGTCGGGCGGGTCACGCTCGATTTCCAGCTGGCGCGGGACCATCGCGCGCACCATGTCGACCCGAGGGACGTCCCGCTCGTCTTCATCCCGTGGCAGACCCTCTGCGGCGTGATCGCCGCGTTGGTCGCCATCGGGCTGACCGCCTTCCGCCGCCGCGCGCTCGGCCTCACCTTTCTCGCCACGGTCGGCTCGCTCGGCATGGTCTACGAGTGGACGCACTACCTCATCCACACCGACTACAAGCCGAAAAGCCGCCTCTACCGCGCGATCTGGCAGAACCACCGCCACCACCACTACAAGAACGAGCACTACTGGTTCACCGTCACCTCGTCCGGCACCGCCGACAAGCTCCTCGGCACCTGTCCCGACCCGTCTGCCGTGCCCGCCTCGCCGACCGCGAAGAACCTGTTCGGGGCGGCGGGGCGATGAGGGCCAAGCGCCGGTGACCTCGCCAACAGACGGATATAGGCTATGGGGCATGGACGAGACCGCTTCGCAGGAGCAGGAGCCGAGCCTGCCCGACGAAGACGGCGCCAGCACGAGCGAGTCGGACGAGGCCGCCGACTCCGAATCGGACGAGGCCGCCGACTCCGAGCGCAGAAAAATGCGCAAACGAGTGCAGGACCGGCTGCTCGGCGGCGAGCGCAAATACAACCGCAGGGAGATCGCCGAGCTGATCGGGGTGCAGCCGTACCGCATCGCGCGGCTCTGGGTGGCGTTCGGCTTCGCCACCGACCCCGATCCCGAGGTGAAGATGTTCACCGACGGGGACCTCCAGGCCTTGCGCCTGTTCACCACGCTGGTCGACCGGGACCTCCTCGCCCCCGAGATGGAGTACACCGTCGCCCGGAATCTGGGCCAGGGCTTCGCCCGGCTCGCGGAATGGCAGTCCGAGTCCGCGTACGACCGGATCCGGGCCGAGGCCGTCGAGCGGTTGCCCGAGGGCTCCCAGATGGAAGTGACGGCGCTGACCGGCACGCTCGCCGACTCGCTCCTCGACGAGGTCCTGCCCGCCTTCGACTTCGTCCAGAGCTACCTCTGGCGGCGCCATCTCGCTGCCCACGCGCAGCGGGTCGGGGGGCAGACCGAGCACAAACTCGCCGTCGGCTTCGCCGACATGGTCGGCTACACCAGGCTCTCCCGCAACCTCGACGAGCGCGAGCTCGAGCGCCTGCTCGAATCCTTCGAGTCCACGGCCACAACGGTGATCACCCAGGAGGGCGGCTGGGTCGTGAAGAACCTCGGCGACGAGGTCATGTTCGCCACGACGTCGCCGCAGGCCGCCGCGCGGATAGCCCTCACGCTCCAGGACTTCGTGCCCGACGGGGACGAGGTGCCGGAGCTGCGGGTCGGGGTCGCGTACGGACGAGTGCTCACCCGCTTCGGCGACCTCTACGGGACGACGGTGAACGTCGCCTCGCGGCTGACCACCTCGGCCAAGCCGGGAGCAGTCCTCGTGGACGACGGGCTGGCCGCAGAGATCGTCGAAGACAAAGAGATGCAGATCAAGGCGTTGCGCCGGGCGTTGCAAGTGCGCGGCTACCACAAGCTCGACGCGTACGTGCTGCAGTGGCGCCCGCGCCGCTCGTTCCGCTAGTTGACCGTCACCGCCGCGACATTCATCCCCGAGACGGTGATCTGAGGTTTCTGGCCCGACCCCGGCTGCGGCTCGTATGTCGCGGTGATCGTTTGCGACTCCCCCGGCAGCAGGGTGATGTCGTTCTGGTCCCACATGGCGGACGCGGCGTTCGGCGCGTCCGCCCGCAAGAAGAACGCGACCTTGTCCGAGTTGTTGACCAGCCGCACCGAGACCTTGCCCTGGCCAAGGTCGCCGACCGTCACCGCCACCTGCGCGGGCGGCAGGTCGCGCAGGGCCTTGAAATCCGCGTACTGCCGCATCGGCGCGTTCGGGAAGTTCACCCGGTTGCCGCCGTTGGCCTCCCAATCCACCTCGTCCGGCACGGTGGAGCGCCAGTACACATTGCGGTCGAGCACTTCGTCGCCCCGTTTGAGCAGGACCTCGACGAAGTACGCGGGCCCCTCGACCGGGACGCTCGGAGCCAGCAGCCCGGCCCTGACCTCCTGGCTGGCGAGCGCGCCGACCGAGGCCGACTGGTCGTCGAGCACGTTCCCGTCGACGCCGACGACTTTGGTCTGCACCACGAGATGGTCTTGCGAGCCGAGGCCGAAATTCGCCACCGTCACGGTGTTGTCGTCGTAGCTGAGCAGCGCGTGCACCGGACGGTTGGCCTCCACCGCCCCGAAATACGAGCCGGGCTGGTCGCCGTCGCTGCCGTACAGCGTCCACAGGAGCGACGGCCAGCCCTGGTTGATCATGAAGTACACCAGCCCCGTCGACGGGTTCGTCGGATCGGTCGAGTACCGGATGAACGCCTCGAACTGCGCGCGGACGCTCTCGTAATTCGCCAGCTGCGCCAGCTGCACAAACGTCTCCACATCGGACCACTGCCCGTACCGCTGCGCGAGCGCCGTCGAGAAGTTGTAGAGCGTCCCGAACGCGTAGCCGTCCCCGGTCGCGGGCCCGTGCAGGTTCTTGCCGCCCCGAGCAGGCTGGAAATTCGTGTGGTACTGGTTGTAGTTGGGGTCGCGCCACAGCCGGTCCAGCTCCTCGGGGGAGAGGAAGCGCTTGAGCGAGGCCAGCGTCGGGATGCTGTCGCCCGCGCCCTGCTCGCTGCCGAAACCGCGCGAGCCGCTCATATTCGTCAGCGTCTCGTTGTTGGGGCCGATCCGGCCGTTCTCGTACCAGAAGTACGGCGGCACCCAGTCGTACGGGCCTTCCCGCTCCCCGGACCACTCCAACGTCGGGGTGTTCTTGTACATGGCGGCCGCGATGACCGGGACGTCGAAGTCCGACTCTTGGAAGCCGCGCAGGGTCGCCCGCTCCTGCGTCGGCGTCGGCTCGTTGTCGCTCCAGCCGTACGTGACGACGCTCGGGTGGCCGCGCTCGCGCTCGCCGATGCTCCGGGCCGACTCGTAAATGATCCGCTCGTCCCGGTCGGTGAGGATCGCGTCGCTCGGCGGCTGCCACGCGTTGCAACACATGAACCCGCCGAGGACCAGGATCCCCGCCCGGTCCATCTGCTCGTAGAAGTCGTCCGGCTGGTCGTGCCCCTCCAGGCGGATCGCGTTCAGGCCGAGGTTTCGCACCAACGCGACCTGCCGCGCGACCTCCGGCTTCGAGTAGCGCAGGAAGAGGTCCGGCGCGGACTCGCCGCCCCGGATCAAAAGGTCCTTCCCGTTGACGCTGAACTGCCGCCACCCGCCCGGGGCCTCCGGGGTCTGGCCCACCAGCCGGGACTCGACGGTCCTGATCCCGAACGTCTTCTTCGACGAGTCCGTCACGACCCCGTTCTGCGCGACCGCGACCTCGAGCGTGTACAGCGGCTGGTCCCCCATCGAGTACGGCCACCAGACCTTCGGGCGCTGGATCGTCGTCGGGTCGAAGACCACGTCTTTGAAGTTCTGGTCCGCGGGCAGGTCCACCTCGGCCCGCAGCTCGACCGGCGGGCCGCCGTCGGGCGGGGTGATCTTGGCGCGGACCTCGCCGCGCATCGGCTGGTCGCCGTGTTTGACGACCCGCGCCTTGACTGTGAGCTCGCTGCTGGAGAGGTCCGGGGCGTTGTTCTGCACGACATGCGCGTTCGTCTGGCCGAGCGCGCCGGTGACGTGCAGGCTGACCGGATACTGGACGCCGGTGTTGTTGTCGGGCGGGATCTGGCTCCAGTCGGCGCTGGAGGTGGTGAACATCCCCGCCGGGTCGTTCGGGTACAGCATGAGGGCGAAGGAGTTCTTGCCCGGACGCAGACCGCTGGTCACGTCGAGCACATGTCGCGCGTACGCGCCGCTGACCATGTCCCTTGTGGCGATCTCCGTCCCGTTCAGCCACACATCGGCCTCGCCCATCACGCCAGGGATCTCGATCTCGGCGCGCTGCCCCGGCTCAAGGCCTGGGCCGATGTCGAAATCGGTCCGGTACCACCACGGCACGGCGAACCTCGGCGTCTCGACCGGCCCCGGCGCGGTGACATAGCCGAAGCAGTCGCGCATGTTCTGCGAGTAGAAGACGTTCGGGCACTCCCCGTTCTGCAGGAGGGCGTTGATGAGCGTCCCCGGGGCCCCGGCGTCGTCCGGCTTCACCACGAGCCAGCCCTTGCCCGCATGCGAGGGGTCCGAGATCTGCGACGGACGGTCGGCGATGTCCGCGCTGCTCATCACTTGCCAGCCGTTGGTCCCGAGAACAGTCGTCCCGATCCTGCTGCCCTGGATCGGCTGGACCGGCAGCACTTGTCCTGGCGCGCGTTTGGCCGCGAGGGCGACGAACGCGGTGACCGCAGCCGCTGTGACCAGCGCCAGCACCAGGACGAGCACGGCTGTCCGCCTGGTACGAGCACCTTGCATACGACAGTCGTTCTTTCACTCAGTCCACATTCGGGCGGCAAACGCCCCGGAGAGCCGAAGGCGGGGATCGAACCCACGACCGCCTGCTGACAGGACAAGCGCTCGGCCAAGACATTATGCTATCGCATCCGCTCGCCGGGCGGCGGCGGACAATAGCCCAGGATAGCCTATGACGTGCGGGTTCGCACTTCACGCGGCGGCATGGCGCAACGATCCCGGCCCCCGGCTCCCCGGCGGGAAAGCCCGTCGACGCCCGCGAAGAGTTGCGGGCGAGTTGTGACATTGCGTGACAGCGAGCCCCAAAAGCGGGAAGACGGCAGCTTCGCCGAGCGGAACGCCGGATGAGGATCGCAGCAGGAAGCGGCGTCATTCTGGGCGTGAAGCCCGGTGAGCCGAAGGTGGGAATTGAACCCACGACCGCCTGTTTACAAGACAGGTGCTCTGCCTCTGAGCTACTCCGGCCAGCCCCTGACGGGGGAAGTCCAGCATAACCGACAGACCGCCGCAGAGTAGAATAGACTGCTGAAGGCCCGAAGCTGAAGAAAGGCGAAGCATGCCCACGAAGGAACCGGACGTGGTGACCGAGGGGGAACTCGACCTCGACGAGGAGCTCGAGCCCTTGGCCGACGAGACCGCACTGCAAGCCCGCCGCGTCGTCGCGGCATACGCGAACGACGTTGACGAATGCCGCACCCTGCTGGCGATGCTCGGGATTGGGCCTGTCCAGCGCGCCGATGTCTGACGGCCCCGTGCCGCACGGCCCAGAGCCCGACTCGGGCAAGGCGGGCACAGGCGAATTCGTCATCGTCGCCAACCGGCTCCCCGTGGACTGGGAACGCACCCCCGACGGATCGGGAAAATGGCGGCGCAGCCCAGGGGGCCTGGTCACAGCGCTCGAACCACTGCTGCGCGAGCGCGGCGGCGCCTGGGTCGGCTGGCCAGGCACCACTGACCCCAGGGTCGGCGAGAGCCCGATCGTCTTCGACGACGGGCTCACCATGCAGCCGGTGCGGCTGAGCGGACAAGAGGTCGCCGACTACTACGAGGGCTTCTCCAACGCCACCCTGTGGCCGCTGTACCACAACCTCATCGTCAAACCGGAGTTCCACCGGCAGTGGTGGCTCTCCTATGTGGAGATCAACCGCCGTTTCGCCCAGGTCGCGAGCGAATGCGCCGCGCCGGGGGCCACGGTCTGGGTGCAGGACTACCAGTTGCAGCTGGTGCCCAAGATGCTGCGCATGCTCCGCCCCGACTTGACCATCGGCTTCTTCCTGCACATCCCCTTCCCGCCCGTGGAGCTGTTCATGCAGCTGCCGTGGCGGCGCGAGCTCGTGGAGGGCCTGCTCGGAGCCGACCTCATCGGCTTCCAGCGCCCGCAGGCCGCGCAGAACTTCCTCTGGCTGGCCCGCGAGCTCACCGGGCAGGAGACGTCGCGCAACGCGGTCGGCGTGCGCGGGCGCTTCGGCGTGGTCCGGTCCGGCTTCCGCTCGACGCGGGTCGGCGCGTTCCCGATCTCCATCGCCTCCGCCGAGATCGACCAGCAGTCCAAGACCCGCGCCGTGCGCACCCGCGCCCTCGCGATCCGCGACGAGCTCGGCAACCCCGACCACATCCTGCTCGGCGTGGACCGGCTCGACTACACCAAAGGCATCGACGTGCGCCTGAGGGCCATCGAGGAGCTGCTGGAAGAGAAGCGCATGGACCCGGAGCGGACGGTGTTCGTGCAGCTCGCCACCCCGAGCCGGGAACGCGTGGAGAGCTACCAGACGCTGCGCGCGGAGATCGAGCGCGAAGTCGGCAAGATCAACGGCGAGCACGGGCAGGTCGGCAGGCCGATTGTGCACTACCTGCACCGCCCGGTCGCGCGGGAAGAGCTGCTCGCGTTCTACGTGGCGGCCGACGTCATGCTGGTCACCCCGCTCGCGGACGGCATGAACCTGGTCGCCAAGGAGTACATCGCCTGCCGCAGCGACCTCGGCGGCTCGTTGGTCCTCAGCGAGTTCGCCGGAGCCGCCGCCGAGCTTCGCCAGTCCCACCTGGTCAACCCGTTCCACTTGGACGGCGTGAAAGAGAACATCGTCGCCGCGATCGAGCAAAATCCCGCAGAAGCGCGTCGTCGGATGCGCGCGCTGCGCCGCCAAGTCCTCTCCCACGACGTGGGGCGCTGGGCACGGTCCTTCCTTGAGGCATTGTCCGGCCAGATCGACGAGACCGCGCCGCTCGACTCCGAGGACGAGCTGGCCTGATCAGCCTGGGCTGGTGAGGTGGTGCTGGCCGGTTGGGCTGGTCCAGTGGACGGTTCCGTCGGGTGATTGTTGGTCTCGCCAGCGTCCGTGTGTTTTTGCTCGGTGGTGGTGTCGGCACAATCGTTTGAGGTTGCCGAGATGTCGTTAAACTGCCCTCATGGGTTCTGGGGCTCGCGAAGCGAAACGTGTGATCAAGTCTGCGGCGGTGTACGCGCGCATCTCGTCCGACCAATTGGGGGAGGGCCTTGGCGTGGCGCGGCAGTTGGAGGACTGCCGGAAGCTGGCCGCTTCGCGTGGCTGGCCGGTGGGTCAAGAGTACGTGGACAACGACGTGTCCGCGTACTCGGGGAAGGATCGCCCGGCGTATGGGCGGATGTTGGAGGATCTGCGGTCGGGCTCGCGTGACGCGGTGATCGTCTACAACTTGGACCGCTTGCACCGTCGTCCTGTCGAGTTGGAGTCGTTCATCTCGTTGTGCGACGAGGCGGGCATGCACGACGTGGCGACGGTGACCGCTGATATCGACCTCGGCAACGACGACGGCCTTTTCATGGCGCGGATCTTCGCGGCGTTCGCGGCCAAGGAGTCCGGCAGGAAGTCCGCGCGAGTGAAACGGGAGCTGGAGCAGCGCGCGCTCGCAGGGCTGCCGACCGGGAGCCGCCGCGCGTTCGGGTACGAGGACGACAAGACCACGATCCGCGAACCCGAGGCCGCGATCATCCGCGAACTGGTGGCGCGCCTGTTGGCCGGGGAGTCGATGCGCTCGTTGGCGACGTGGATGAACGAGACCGGGGTGCCGACGATGTCGGGCACGTCGGTCTGGAAGACGCACACGCTGCGGCAGATCCTGACTTCCCCGCGTATCGCTGGGCTCAGGGAGCACAACGGCGAAATCGTGGGCAAGGCGGTGTGGGAGCCGATCATCACGACCGACGAGCGCGAACGGGTCTTGGCCCGCCTCGCCGCTCGGCAGCGCTCTGGCAAGCGCGCCGTGCGACGTTACCTGCTGTCGGGGATGCTGCGGTGCGGGAAGTGCGGGAACACGTTGTTCTCAGCAGCCAGGTACGAGGGCGTGGAGCGCCGCACCAGGCGGTATGTGTGCCTCAAAGGCCCCGACCACGGCGGCTGCGGGCGGCTCACCGTGGTGGCCGAGCCGGTGGAGGAGTTGATCACCGATGCCGTGCTCGACCTGTTGGACTCCCCGGCTGTGGCGAAGAAGATGAGCGGTAAGGAGAGCGAAGACGTCGAGACGGCGGCGTTGTCGGAGGCGTTGACCGAGGACCAACGGCAGTTGGAGGAGCTGGCCGCGCTGTACGCGGAGAAGGCGATCACGATACGGGAGTGGATCGCGGCGCGCGACCCGATCCACTCCCGCATACGCGACCTAGAACGCCGTCTGGCGCAAGCGACGGAGACCACCGCGCTCGCGGGCTTCGCGGGCAAGGGCGCGGAGCTGCGAGCGCAGTGGGAAGAGACCGTCTTAGACCGCCGCTGCGCCGTCGTGCGATCCGTGCTCGACCACGCCGTCATCGCCCCCGGCACTCCCGGATCGCGGACATTGGACATAGGCCGAGTGCAGCCGGTCTGGAAGGTGTGACCGCTTGCCCTTGCGCGCGGTCTGCGGTTTGCCGAGGAGCACGGCGGCCTGCTCGATGGCCGTGGGGTCGGTGATCTTCATCGGCAGGCCCTGGCGCTCGCGGGACGCGGCCAGCCACGCGCGGAACGCGGTCGTCGTGTCGCAGCTGGATTCCTTGCGGGCCGAGATGGAACGGATTGTCAGTTTTACCCCCTGGTTGACATGTTCGTGTCGATTAGATGAGCGAATGCCTTCACACGCGCATTGCGGCTCTGTTTGTGCTATCGTTTTCTTATGAAACGGGTCACATCTCTTTCTCTCTCCGCGATTGGTCTTCTTGCTGCCCTGCCTGTGTCGTTCGCTCATGCGGATGAGAACGGTGACTACTGGGGAGGAATCGGGTTTACCTCCGATGGCACCTACCAGCCGTTTCATGACGGCGCATACGAAACGGATATCATTCTCGCCATCCAGAAATCTTTGGGAAGCAACGCCCATCACGTCCAATTCAGTTCGGGGCGCTGCGGCGCACTGATCGGATATGACGACGGGTCGGGCCGGACCCGGTATTACGCCAATACGGGTTCGTCCCGAGACGGGGCGATGCGTAACGCCCGCAATGGCGTGTACCACGAGAGCTACCACATAGTCCTGGTCAAGTGCCAAGACTGAGCGTTCTCTAACCGCCTGAGCCTTTCTCGGCTTGCTTGGTCAAAGCGTGCCGGTACCACACATCTGGCGCTGCGCCAAGCGCTTCCATGATGTCGACGGCGGACGGGGCGCCGGTTCGCCGTGGGCCGTGTTGCTCGGTGAGGTGGTTGTCGAGGTCGTCCATGTACGCGGCGAGTCCGACGAGCTGGCCGCCATTGACGATGGGATCGGGATGGTAGAACCTCGTTGGCAGGCTGTCTGCCGTCTCGCTGGCGCTGCGGGCGGCGCGTCTGCTGCGGCGCGTTGGCATTAGTCGGCCACCACGGAGAATCGAGCCGTTCGCGCGGCCTTCCTGCGTGTTTCGGAGAGCTTCGCGGCCTTCTCTGCCTGGTCCTCGTCGGTGTCTGGGAGTCCGAGTCTGGCGAGGAGTTGGGCTAATAGGCTCCTCGCTGATTGGCTTTGGGAGACGGTGGGGTTGATGACGGGCTGGCCGGTCGATCCTTGGACGATGAGCGGCGCGCCCTCTGCCGCGTCGTCAAGCCGTTTGACCAGGTCGGCGGTTTTGCAGGCGTCGAACAGGATGCGTTGTTTATGCGGCTCTCTGTCGAGGTCGAACTCGGCTGTGACGGCTTTCCAGAGCCGTTGCCCTTCCGAGCCGAGCCCGTGCGGGGCTCGCGGTTTCGTGGTCAATTCCGGTTGTGCCTCTCTGCTGAAAAAATGGGGTTTCGATTTGCTCGCGGGACCAGGGACCCGCATTACGTGCCGGTCGGGAGGCGGGGGGAGGGGTTGTACCCCTGGGGGTGTCGGGGCTTGCTCGGATCTGCGGTCCGGGTCTCGCGGCTGCTGCCGCTCCCTTGCCAACGCCGAGCGTCCCGCTCTGCCGGTGCCCAGCAGGCCCGGTCCGACCGGGCCTGCCGGACGCGGGGCTAGGCGGCGTTGTGTCCTCGGACCACGCCCGGCTGATTCAGGAAGGCGACGCCGAGACGGGACACGGCGCGGAGGTAGAGGCCGTCGCGGTGCACGTTGGCGAAGGTCTCGACTTTGGTGCCCAGGCGCATCACGAGCGCGACGTGGTCTTTCGGGATACCCCAGAACACGGTGGCGGGATCGACCTGGTCGGAGAGGATTACGGGAAGCCCGGCGACGACGAGGCCGTCCTCGGCGAACTGCAAGAGCGACTGGTTGGACCCGGATTGCGTCTTGATCTTGCTCAATACTTCGGCGGTCTGCGGGCTCACGATCCACGATGTGAGGTCGGAGCCTTTGGCCTTCGCGGCGAATCGGGCGGTGACGAACGGATCGAGGTTGGCGAGGCTGGCTCCGGTGTCCACGGTGGTGTAGGCGATGGAGAGCAGTCCGTCCGGTCCTTTCGCTGTGGTGCTGCCGAGGTAGGCGGCGTCAATGGCGCGGGTGATCTGGTTGGACAGCGCGCCGCCGACCAGGTGCGCTATCTCGGGGCTTGAGTCCTCCGCAAGCTCGTTGCTGATCGGGGTGAGCCCCGCTGTCTTGGACGGGACGCATTCGACCTCGTCCGTGGCCCCGTCCGTCTCCTCGATGAGGTCGTTCTCGGCGTACCAGCCCACGGCGGGGTCGGCCTTCCACACGGGAAAGTTGATCTTCGCCTTGGCGGTCTGCACGACGGTCGCGGTGCGGGCGGCTGTCGAGTTGGCTTTGACGGCGAGGTCGACCAGTTGGCCGTAGTCCTCGGGGGTGAAGGCGTTCGCGACGCCGGATCGGAGCATGGTCATGTGTTGTTTCCTTCTGGGAGACGGGCCAGGCCCGCAGCGGTGCGCTGCGGGCCTGGGATCGGTGGTCGGGATATGGAGTTGTGCCCGGCTCGCTAGCCGGTCGTGCCGGACGCGAGCAGCGCGCCCCAGTCCGGCCCGCTGGGCGCGGTCGGCGTGCCGTGGCCTTGGGTCCGGTCTGTGGCGGGAGTCTGCGGGGCGAGGCCCGGTCGGGACGCGAGCACCCCGCGCGCCGTGCCTTGGACTTTCGCGGGGTCGATGTCGCCCGCATCGTCGAGGTAGTCGCCAAGGGCGGTGCCGGTCAAGGCCAGCAGGTCGCCCGGCACCGCGAGGTGTTGGGCCGCGAGCCTTTCGAGCTCGCGGCCTCGCATCCGCGAGACGAGGTCGGCCAGCGCGTCGCGCTCCGCTCTCGCCTCATCCAGCTCCGCGCGCCATCGCTCCTGTTCAGGCGGGTTGTCCTCCGCTTGGTCGTTGTGGCTCGGCTCGGTCACCGGGCCTCCTCGGCCCACAGGTCGGGCATACGGTTCGCGGGCCAGCTCGGCCCACTGGCCAGCTTCGCGAAGGCCTCTTTCGGGATCGCCCACACCTCGGCGTCGGGCTGGTCGTGCTCGGCGTTCGGTTCGGTCGGATCGGTCATTTCGGTTCTTCCTCTCGGATCGGCCGGAAACGCGCCAGCATGTCGGGCTGGCGCGTTTTCCGGGTGTTCGTTCACGGCGTCGCGCCGCTTTGGCGCTCCCGTGCCAACGCCTGTCGGCATCGCCTCCGGTATCTGCGTTGCGCCTCGCGCGAGCATTCGAGGCAGTACCCGCACGGGCGGAGGTCCGCGGGGCCGCGTATCTCGTGGAGGAGGTTCTTGCACAGCCGCAATATCTCGCCTCCTTAGGCATATGGACGGATCGGGCGAAGACGGGACGGAAAAGACTCTCCCGTCCCACACTTGGGGTTTGAAGCTTCATACCCTCGCGGAGGCTTCCGCCTTCTCTCGTCTGCGCCGCTCGCGCTGCCTCGCGTTGCGGGACAGCCGTTTGCAGTCCGCCGACCCGCATTGCACGCGCGGTCGGCCCTGGCTGAGGTACCGGCCCTGCACCACCAGCTGGCGGTGCAGGCACCATCCGCACTCGCACAGCTCGCGCTCGGGGGACCGCTCGGACCACGGCCCAGGCTCGCACTCGCACAGCCAGTCGTCGGCGGGCTGGGTCAACAGGGCTCCGCAAATCTCGCAGCAGCGGGGCTCGCGCGCCCCGTCGTCGCGGGTCACGGTCTCGATCTTGAATCCGTGGCCCGCCTGGACGAGGCCGCGTATCCGCTCGGCTTGCTCGCTCTTGTCGAGCTTGCGGACGTCGACGCCCTCGGCCACGACCTGGACCGCGTCCTCGTCTTCGGGGTTGACAAGTTCGTCAAACAACGTGTAGTCTTCCTTCATCTAATCTTCGGGGGCTCTTATATCGAATTTAAGAGCCGATAATGATATTTCGGGTATCTGTGGGCCAGAAGCGCCCGTTCGCCCGCCAGCGGCCCGACTAGAGGCCGCTACGGCGAAGCGGCGCGCTCACCACGGATCGGCGAACCGCCCGGATGCCGGGGCTTCCTCCCACGGGTCGAAGTCGCGAGGCCGCGCCGACGCCTCGTGTTGGGCCAGCCATTCCTCCTCTTGGTCGGACAAGACGTATTCGCCCTCCGTCTCGCCGAGGCCAGCCCCGGAGGCCTGCTGGGCCGTGGACGGGTCGCAATAGGCCACGCCGCCCGGAGCCCACGGGTCGGCGTACGGGTCGAAGACCTCGGGGCCGTCGCCAGCGGGTGGAGAGCTGTCCCCGCCTTCGGGGGCAGTGTCCTGGTTCGTCGCATCTGCCGGGGAGGATTCCCGCCAAGAGGCGGCACCGGCCCCAAGGACGGGGGCCGTCTCTTCTGAGTCACTGTTCCGATCCAAGGAACTTGTGGTTCCTTGGATCGTCCCCTCAATGGATAGGGGATCGCCAGCGGGGGCAGTCATGCCCCGTTGTCGGGGAGGGACGCATCCCGCAGGCGGGATCGGTCCGCTTTCGTCCCTCACGAGGCTGTCCCCGCCCACGGGGGCAGCCGGGTAGGCGAAGCGGTATTTGTTCGTCGTCTTGTACGAGTTGCCCGCGCGAACCTTCACGATCCACCCCGACCGCAGGTTCAAGCTCACATGCCGCTGCACGGCTTTCTGCGAGAACCCCGTCAGCTCGGCCAGCGTCCGCTGGCTCGGGTAGCACTCCAACGTGTCGAAGTCCGCATACGTCGCCAGAGCGCACATCGTCGTCTTCGTGTGCCGCAACCCCGCGTCCGGCGTCCGCATATACGCCCTCAGCCACTCGAACATGTTCTTCGGTCGACCCTGCCCATGATCGACTTCTCCCATACACACCTTCCCCACGGCACAACGGCCACCAGAGCCCCCGGCTCGACGCCGAGGGCTCGTCATTGATTCTGAACAGCAGGCAGCCGAAACGCGGCAACAGCGCGCACGAGTGCCTTGAACAAACGAACCGGGAGTCCCGGCAATCAGAAAATAAATCCCCTCGATCAAGCAGCCCAACTAGTTTGCGGGCCAGCCGCGATCACCTTCAATCATCGCACGGTTTACCGCGAACGCAAGCGAACACGAGAAAGCGCTTGTCATACGGCGTGTCTACGCGGCCAGACTCAGGGCCAGACCGCGCCCAGCGGGCTTGTCCAGGCTACGATTCTTGATCGCTGGCCGCGCGTTCGCGGCTCCACGGCGATCTGAGAGCGTTTCCCCTGGTCGGCGGCACGCCAGGCCGTACCTCTCGGCGCGTCGTAACGGCGACGAATCAGAGAGACCTCAACCAAGTGGTAGGCGGCTCGTAGTCGTCCTCGCCCGGATCAGGGCCGGAAACCGGCGCGGGCGAAGGCGTAGTCGTCCCGCTCGACTCCCGAGGATAAAACGGACCCATAGCATCGCGAATGAGTTCTCTCGTCTGCTGATCCTCGCCAAACTCCGAGAGCGCTTCTTTGACCTGTCGGTCCACGTCCCGGCACGCGTCCCGCACCGCCCCCTGGAAGAGTTCGGCTATCGAATCGGCGTTGTACTGCTCGATGCCGTTGTCAGCTGTGACCCGAACGGGGTTTTTCTGCGCGTCCACCTCGAAGACGAGCTTCCCGTTAAGACGGGAGCCTTTGCCACGGATCTGCTCGACTCGCTGAGCGAAACGAGCGGCGCGGGACTGCATTTCTGCGATCTTCCCGTCCGTATCCGGGATAGTCACTTCGGTGCCTCGTTTGCAAGATCACCGAAAGCAGATTTAATTTCTTCGAAATTACCACCAGAAATTGGTTGCTGAATATAACTCAAAGGACTTTGCCCAATCCGATTCGCATGGCGCGGATCAGCCCCACGGGAAAGGAGGAGCGCAATCGTTTTAGGGTCGCTCCAATTCGATACAGTCGCTTCATAAAGGGGACTGTTTCCATTGCTGTTTTCCGCTTCGATATCGGCTCCAGCGTCAAGGAGGGCGCGCACTACTTCCACGCCATTAATACTTCTCGCGGCAAAGTGCAGCGGGGTCCATTCTTCATTATCCCGCGCGTTCACGTCGGCCCCAGCTTCGATGAGCTTACGAGTCTGCTTAAGCCGGAACTCGGCCTCGACGCGGCGGCGCTCGTCAACAGGTAGCCCTCGTGTCGCATCCGCGATGTCGAATGTGTCGATTGGGGCGTAATGCAACGGCACACGCCCAGCCTGGTCACGTTCCACGTTCATTTCGGTATACTTTCTCTAAGCTGCTTCGGCATTTCGTCTTTATGACTAGCGTTTCCATAATAATCTTCTACACGGAAGTACTCTGGGTGGCTCTCTAGCTCTTCTTTCAACTGCCTCATGGTCCAACCCTTCTCGATGGCCATATCGCGTAGCCGCCACGCCTCTTGGCCCCAATCATGCCCCATGACCGCTTTCGCCTCAACGGGGTATCGGGTTCCTGTGGACGCGTCGAAATAATATCTACCATTCTCGGTTTTTGGCAAGTCGGTAATGCTCTTGGGGTATTTTCCATCGACAGGTATACGAATATCTTGGTGAACATCGCTCACGTAATACTCTTTCCCGTTCGAATCTGTGTACCGTTTAGCCCGAGCCCAAAACGCATCCTCGAATTCTTTGCTGAAGTGCGGTCGGTAGTCTGTCTTGGTGACGAGCCTGTCGAGGCCGAGGGCCGCGCCGACTGTGGCTGCTTCTGCCGAGCCTGCGGGCATGTAGATGGCTGGGGCGGCTTTGAGCAGCGGCATGAGCTTGTTGATGCCTTGGACCGCCGGTCCTCCCGCGACTGCGGCCATAGGGCTGCACGCGTCGTGCAGGTCTTGCATGATGCGTTCTAGGCTGAGCCGGGTCTTGACAAATTCTGCGAGGTCGTGCACACGTTTGGCCATGCGGGCGTTGCCGAGGTATTCGGACAGGCCGAGAGTGAACGGACCGAGGGCCGCGAAAACGACCTCTTGGATAGCGATTTTCCCTAGTTCTTCCTCCGCTTTGTCGTCCACGTCCTTGCGGGCCTGCTCGACCCGATCCGCGAACTTGAAGCATCCGTCCGCTAGGGCCTGGAAGCCGTCCGCCACGTCCCCGAGCTGCGCCTTCAACAAGGTCAGCCAGTTCACCACGCCCTCGACCTCAGGCGCGGTCTGTTGCTGCACGATGCTGATCGCCGCGTCGCAGGCAGACTGCCCCTGATCACGGAAAAGCTCCCCTGGCTGCCGGAACTGGTGACCGGCCTCTCGCAGCATGTTGACGTCCCCGTCCGGGTACTCCTCTCCGGTGACCATGATGGCGATAATCGGCCACCACCCCGGCGCGGCGGTCGCCGTGCGCCCGAACGCGTCTGGGATGTACGGGACGGGGATCGTCTCGTGCGAGCCGGGAGGGAACGCGGGCGCGTCCGGGTCGTCGCCTATCGCGTGGTTCGCCCCGGAGAAACGCAGCAGGTCCGACATCATGCCCATCGCGTTCAGCGCCGCCGTGGCCGCGTCGATCAGCCCGTCCTCGAAGTCATCGTCGTGCGCGCCGCCCGCGTGGTACTCCCCGCGCAACGCTTTGTTGTAGTACTGGTAGTTCCACACATGCGCGTACGAGTCGCTGCCAGCCATGCCCTTGTACGCCTTCAACGCGCTCACCAGCACGGAGAAACTGTTCGACACCACGCCCAATCCGAGTTCCAACACCTTGCCGGCTCGGGTGAAGTCGGGCGGCGTGACCGCCAACGGGTCCGGGCTCACGGCCACATCCTCTGCTGGTGCTCGATCAGGCCCGTGTAGCGGGTGTGGTCGGACGCGGCTTGCTCTTTGAGCTGCGCGAGACCGTCGCGCATCTTCGCCATTCCCTGGTTCCAGCGTTCCCGATGCTCTTTGTGCGCCTCTGCGGCCTCCCCGCTCCACGCCGAGTGCAGGCGCTCGGCGCGGGCGGACACGTCGTTCAGCCACCCCTGTGTCTTCTCATCGAACGTCCCCAGTCGGTCGATGAACGCCTGGAGCTTTGCAAGGTCGACTTTGTAGAACGGCGCGCTCACCAGTTGAACCTCACCGGCACATGCTCCAACTGCGTCTGGTTCTCTTCCTCGGCCTGCGTGTAGTCCCCGGTCGCCTCCACCACCAGCTCGTCTTCGGCTTTCAGGGCTTCGACGACTTCGTTCCAGCCATGCTTCCACTCCTCCCAGCCAGGGGAGAACTTCGACGCAGCCGCGCCCTTCCAGTCGCCTTCGAGAAGGGCGTCGCCGTCATCGAGCAGGCCCTTGCTCTCGTCGCCCATCGCCTCGACCAGCTCGGAGAGGAACGTATGGAACGCTGTCAGCTCGTCGGCGCTCCACGCGGTGTGCGACGAGCCAGTCACAGCGAACACTCCTTGCGGGCCATACGGCACGATCCTTCCAGCATTCCGGGCTCCGACCCGCGAACCAGCCGGTTCGTAGGACGATGAGGCATCTACTGATCTTGCGCCGATCATAACTCACTTCGCGTCCTGACGCGATAGGGAGTCTACTTTATTTCTACCCATGAGGCGTGCCCGATGTGACTAGCCAAGTTCAAGCTCTCAGCATTGGCCCATGCCCTCGAACGACCGGCGCGGCCAGTGAGCCGCCGCGTCCTGCGCGGCTTCGACCGACACGAGTTCAAACGGATACGCCTCGCCTGGCATGGAACAGGCATCACCCCGCAAGACCTCGGCAGGCTCGCGAGGGTCGGCGTGTCCACGATCTGGAAGTGGGAACAAGGGCAGCGCTCCCCGAACATCGACAAACTCGCCCCTGTCCTCGACGTGCTGGAAGTCCAGCCTGACGCGGTGATCCGAATCCCCGCAGACGAGCTATTCCTGTCCGACCTCCGCAACCTCTCCCGCCTCACCCAGCCGCAACTGGCGAAGGCCGCTGGCATGAGCACCACTGTCCTCTCGATGCTCGAACACGGCACCACTCCCATGACCGACGCGAAAGCGCAAGCTCTTGCCCCGATCCTCGGCGTTCCCGTTGAGGTTATCTACGCCGCATGGGAGCGTGCGCGGGATCGGCCGCCAGGCACCCCGGCCTAGCGTTGCTTGGGGGACCATTCTTGTTTCAGGTCGTAGAGGCATTGGGTCTGGCTCGCGCCCAGAGAGTTGTCACGCTCGACAACGGCATGGCCGTTCACTTTGATAGAGCAGTGCAGAGAGGGCGCGCCCGGCTCGATTGAGGCGGCAGTAACGAGGACCGTATCTGAATCGGCTTTCGCGACGCAAGTCCTCGTGAACGGCAGCGGATACTGCGTCAGCGCTTCGTCGCCGCACAGCGACGGCTTCCTGTTGTGCATGAGCTCTTGATCAGACAGCACCTCCCACGAGACGTACGCATGGTCGAGCCCTACGCCGGTGACGGCAAGCTCGATGGTCGATCCCGCGACCACCGGACCCTGTATCTGACGTTTCAAGAACACAAAGGAGGCGACCGCGCCGACGGCCAAAACCGTCAGGACTACCGCCCCGATAGCAAACGGCCAAAGAGGGATCGACCTTTTGGGTTGCGGCTCCGGTAATCCATGCGGAAGCTCCCCAGGCGGCCACTCGTGCTGCGATACCATCCTTGCAGGATACAAGGCGGTTCCAATCTGTATCGCTGGCGCATTCTGGCAACTGATGCAGAATCAAGAGGGTAGCTTTATAACTTGACAGGTTTTCGGGGATTGTTTGTCCGCCTGATTCGGGATTCTCGTGGTCGAACGGAACCGTGTGGTCGAGTTCCGTTCGCGCTCTTCGGTAGCAGCCGGGGAACCTGCAGTGCTGGTCGCGCGCATTCACATGGGTTTCGAGAGCCGGTGTTGGCTTGTATTGGTCCGGAGTGGTGGTGAAGCGGATGCGTTTGGCGGTTTTGGCGAGCATGCGTGCGAGTTCGAGGTCAATCGGGGCGCCGTCGAGGAGCGCGGGGATGTCTTCTTTCCCGATGAGCGCGGGGAGCTGGACGACGAGTTCGATGTTCTTGGGGTGATGTGCGGGTCTCTGCGCTGCCTTGCAGGACGGCTTGCCGCATTCGCAGACGAGTTGGTTTTCTTCGCCGAGGATCGCGAGTGCGTCGCTGTGCCGGGCGAAGAGGGGACGCGGATCGTCGGGGCACACCGTGCGCGCGATGGCGTCGAGTCGTTCGCGCAACTCTGCTGCCGCTTCCAGCGGCATCGTCCCACGCAAATCCGCCATGCCGTCACTGACCGGGGTGATGGTGAACGAGCGGGACTTGTGGGCGCGTTCGCGCCGCTGTCTGCACCACTCTGGGTCGAGCCGCAAGAACTGGGCCTCCATCAACTGCGAGATCTTCCCGTACGAGTGCGCCCGCCAGCGCGGGGCCTGCACGGCGAGCCACGAGTCCAACTCCTCCCGGCAACCCGAAGGAGCGAAACCCAAGTTCTCTCCCACGAACCGAGCGGCTTTCGCCGTGACCTCGGCCGCCGCCAGCTTCGCCCCGAGTCGCGGGTAGTTCACGGTCATGTCCTCCGCGAACGACAACATGGCCTCCGCCCCGCGCGACGACACCCCGAGCGCCGGGCCGAGTTCCAACAGCACCGCCTCACGCGCGGCGAAGGAGAAGATGCCTTTTCCAGTTTGGCGCTCCTCCACGATCTGGCGCTCCGCGACCTTCTCGGCGATCCTCGCCACCAGCACCGCTTTCCGGGAGAGCAGCAGGGACTCCTCGCGCTCCACTTCTGCGAGCGCGGCGAACAAATCCCTCACCGCCGAACCGGTTC